>CAXTDP010000730.1:0-3301 GCA_964242295.1 uncultured Acetobacteraceae bacterium
CGACCGGGCCGGCCAGGGTGGTGAAGGGCTTTAGCGTGGCAGCGGCGGCGGGCCGGGCCAAGCACGCGAGCAGGCTGGCCAGGACCATTCGGGACGGATGACGCGGCTGCCTTCTCCTTCTCCCTCCGGGAGAGGGTTGGGGTGAGGGAGGCCGCGCAGGGCAAATTAGGCCAAGGTCAGTAG
Organism: uncultured Acetobacteraceae bacterium; assembly: GCA_964242295.1. Classification (GTDB taxonomy): domain Bacteria; phylum Pseudomonadota; class Alphaproteobacteria; order Acetobacterales; family Acetobacteraceae; genus DASWOJ01. The sequence continues at coordinate 184 of CAXTDP010000730.1, forward strand.
TGCGCGTGTCCAGACCGGTCCTGTCCAGACCGGCGAGGTTTGTCCTTGCTGCCTTTCCCTCACCCCGGCCCTCTCCCGCAGGGAGAGGGAGAAGGAAGCTGCCTGGTTCCGACTTGCACTCCATTATAGGCGGCTGGCCGATAGGGGCGTCGCTGGCGTCATCGCGGCAGGGGCGGAGGGTATTGGTCTTTTCATGCGTCATCATGCTCACCGCAGGTTGGTCAGAGTGGATTGCATCTGGTCCGAGGTCGTGATGACCCGGCTGTTCATCTCGTAGGCCCGCTGCGCCGTGATGAGATTGGTGATCTCCGTCACCACGTTGACGTTGCTGGTTTCGATGAACCCCTGCATGACGCTGCCGAAGCCGGGGCTGCCCGGCACCCCGGTCACCGGGGCGCCCGAGGCAGCGCTGGCGATCAGCAGGTTGTCGCCCTGCGCATCCAGCCCGGCGTCGTTCGGGAAGGTCGCCAACTGCGCCGTTCCCACGGTCTGCGGCGCCGTGGTGCCGTCTATCTTGACCTGAACCTCGCCGGCGGCGTTGATCGTCACGTCCTTGGCGTTGGTCGGGATGGTGATGCCGGGCGCCACCGGATAGCCGTCGGCCGTCACGATCTGCCCCTCGGGCGACAGGCTGAAGGTGCCGTCGCGGGTATAGGCCGTCTCACCGCTCGGCAGCGTCACCTGGAAGTGGCCGTTGCCCTTGATCGCCAGGTCCAGGCTGTTGTTGGTCTGCTGCAGGTTACCCTGCTCGTTGATGCGGTAGATCGCCGCGGTCTTGACCCCCAGCCCGACCTGCGCGCCGGACGGGACGACCGTGCCGTTGTCCGAGCTGTTGGCGCCGACCCGGCGCAGGTTCTGGTAGATCAGGTCCTGGAACTCGGCCCGGCGGCGCTTGAACCCCGTCGTGGTCATGTTGGCGATGTTGTTGCTGATGACCTCCACGTTGGTCTGCTGCGCCTGCATCCCGGTGCCGGCGATGTCGAGCGAGCGCATGGGCTAGGCGCCCCGCCGGGTGATCTTGTCCAGGGCGGATTGCATGCGGTCGGCCTCGCCCTGCACGAGCTGGCTGGTGAACTGGAACTGCCGCAGGTCATTCATCATGCGGGTCATCTCCATCATCGGCTGCACGTTGCTGTCCTCGACGGCGCCCTGGATCAGGTGCGGCTGGGCGACGGGGGTGGTCGGGCCATCGGCGCGCAGGGTCCGCGCGCCTTCGGCGGTCATGCGGTTGGGGTCGTCCGGCTGGATCAGGCCGATCTGGCCCAGGCGGCCGTTCTGGCTGCTGATGCTGCCGTCCGCGGTGATGGTGATGCTGGTATCCGCCGGCGACAGCCGCACCGGCTGGCCCACCCGGTCCAGCAGCGCGTTGCCATCTGCGTCGCCGAGCCGCCCGTCCGGCATCGGCGTGAACCGCCCGGCGCGGGTCAGCCGCGGACCGCGCGGCGTGTCCACCGTGAAGTAGCCATTGCCCTCGACAGCCAGGTCCAGCGGGTTGCCGGTGTGCTGCATCGGCCCAGCCTGCTGGTCCCGGTAGGTCGCGCGGTCCTGCGTAAAGGCCACCGTGGCGCCGCCGCGGGGCGAGTCGGTGCGGGTCTGCCGGCTGAGCCAATCGCTGAATATCACCCGCTCCGCCTTGAAGCCGGGGGTGCTGGCGTTGGCCAGGTTGGTGGCCGTCACGTCCAGCGCGCGCTGCTGCGCGATCAGCCGGGACAGGGCGACGTTGGTGGTGAGTTCCATGCGGGTCTCCAAGACGTTGCAGGGTTTTGCGGGGCCTTTTGCAGGGCTTAGCGCAAGGCTCGTGCCAGCGCTGGACGCCTGCTGGATGGGCGTTTTCTGCCGCTGTAAAGCCGTCACTCGGCTGAAATTGCCGGGTCACAACCGTCACACACCCTTCGTTAACTGTTTCGGGCCAGGGTGCAGGCAGCAACGGAGATGCGGCGCATGGCGAAGGCGGCGGCGGAAGGGGCGGCGGACGGCGCTGCCAAGAAGGGCGGCAAGCGAAAGCTGCTGCTGATCCTGGTGCCCGTCCTGCTGCTTGGCGGCGGCGCAGGCGCGTGGTTCTCCGGCGTGCTGCCACGGCTGCTCGGCCACGGGGAGGACGCGGCGCACGGGGAACATGCCGGGCGTGGGGAGCACGGCGCTCCGGCCGGGGATAAGGGCGGCGAGAAGGCGGAGGCGAAAGCGCCTGCCTTCATGGACCTGCCCGACATCGTCGCCAACCTGAACGCCGGCCGCCGCACCGCCTTCATCAAGCTGAAGGCGAAGTTCGAGCTGTCGAAGCCGGAGGATGCCGTCGCGGTCCAGGCCGCCATGCCGCGGATCGTGGACCTGTTCCAGTCCTACTTGCGCGAAATGCGTCCGGAGGAGTTGCGCGGCACCGCCGGCACCTATCGTCTGCGGGAGGAGCTGATCGCCCGCGCCAACATCGCCGCCCGCCCAGCGCGCGTGCTGAACGTGCTGTTCACGGAAATGCTGGTCCAATAGCGGAGCCAGAAAGGAGATCCCAGGATGGGAACGTTGGATTGGGTGCTGGAGATCGTGCTGATCGGCCTGCTGCTGGTAACATTGCTGCACGCCTTGCGGCTGGAGCGCGCGCTGTCTGCATTGCGGCGCGACCGGACGGCGCTGGGGGACGCGGTCGCCGGGTTCGACCAAAGCGCACGTGCGGCGGAGCAGGGCATCGGCAAGCTGAACAGCCTGACGGGCGAGGCGGCGCAGCAGGTGGCCCGCAAGATCGAGCAGGCGTCTGCGCTTAAGGACGACTTGGCCTTCTTGGCTGAACGTGGCGAGCACTTGGCCGACCGGCTGGAGGCCGCGGTGCGCGCTGGCCGGGCGATGGAAGGCATGAAAGCGGCGCCCGGCGGCGACGCCTCGCAGCGTCCGCGCAGCAGCGCCGAGCGCGACCTGCAACATGCCATGCGAGGCGCACGATGAGCCGGCGCTGGCTGTCCGTGATCGCGACCAGGCGTCCGGGGGGGCTGCCGGTGTTCCGCCCGCTCCCCTTGGCGTGCGCGACGATGGTCCTGCTGCTGGGGGTCAAGACGCGGGAGGTCGTGCACGCCCTTGGCGGTGCTCCGGCGGCGTTGCTGAGCGCCGGCCGGGCCGTGGTGCCCGCGGC
>CAXTDP010000731.1:0-3287 GCA_964242295.1 uncultured Acetobacteraceae bacterium
CCCGTGCTCATGCCTTCAGTTTGGGAAGAGCGCAGCCACCCTGAAAGGGGTGGGTCTTAGGGCGGGGTAGGCAGAAGCCGAAACTACCGATCAGCGCCGACTTGCTTTTGGCCTGAGCCAACGATCGCATCTGCTGTCAGGCCGCTGAACTCCTTGGCTTCGTTAGCCAGTTGAACGCCGCCCCCGCCGCCATCAACACCGCCGTGCCAAGGAACACCGCACGCATCCCGAGATGCCCGCCGACGAAGCCGCCCAGCAGCGGCCCCACCACCTGCCCCGCGTACTGCGAGGAGGTGGAGTAGCCCAGCATCGTGCCAACGACGCGCTCGGGTACGTTGTGACGGATCACGCTGGCAACGCAGGGCAGCAGCCCACCGAGCGATAGCCCCATCAGGAAGCGCAAGACTACGAGCTGCCAGCCAGCGGACAAGAAGGCCTGTGGGATCAGCAGCAGGGCCGATACCGCGAGGCAACCGATGATGACGTTCCAATGGCCGACCTGGTCCGCCAACTTGCCTAGGCGAGAGGCCGACAGGATGCTGCCGAGCGCCGCTGCCGACATTACTAGGCCGGCCACGATCGTCACATGCGCCGGCTCCGCCACGAGCTGCGCGACGTAGACGGTAATGATCGGCTCAATCGACATGTTGGCAAGCATCAGCAGCATGCCGGTGAACAGCATGGCGAGCAGCGGCCCCTTTTCCGGCACCGCCGCGAAGCCACGACGCTCCTTGGTCTTCACGGGACCGGAAGGCCGCTTCTCCTCACGGATGAGAGCAGTTGTGGCGAGGAAAGCAATGAAGATCACTGCGCCAGCGGCGAGGAAGGTGGCACGAAGGCCGATTATCGGCGGCAGCACGCCACCCAGCAGAGGCCCCACCAGGTTGCCCGCCATAATGCCAGAGCTGAGCGTTCCCAATGCCCAGGCGGAGCGTGCTTTAGGCGCCTGCGTTGCCACCATTAGAAAAGAGCCAGAAGCATAGCCGCCGAGGAGTCCGGTCAGCAGCCGCAATCCCACCAGTTGATATACGTCCTGCGCCATGCCGCTCAGCGAGATGGCAACGGCCATGCCGAGGCTCGCGCGGATCAGCATCAGCTTCCTACCATACCGGTCGGCGAGGCGGCCCCAGAGCGGCGCGACAAGCGCGGCCGAGAGAAAAGTCGCGCCGTAGGCAGCGCCTGACCACTGCACGATTGCCGCTTGGTCTGACACCCCCAGATGCTCGACATAGAGCGGCAGAAATGGCAGCAGCAGCGTCATCGCCACGATGGTAGTGAAAGACCCAAAGAGGCATACGAGGAGGTTGCGGCGCCAATAGGCCGAGCCGCCTTCCTCGGACGCTGGTTTAGTTGCTGCAGCCGTGGTGCTCATGCGTGCATACTTTCGTTGGGACCGATAAACCGGGACCAAGACGGCCAGGCTGGTGAGTTTGGCAAAAGCTGTTGATGACGTTTGCGGATGGCTCTTGCCGGGTTTCGGGGTGTTGGGCCGGGGTCAGGCGTTGTCAAGTTGATGGTTGAGGTATGCCGAGGGCTGGCGGTCGGTCAGTTCCTCACTCGGCGGGCGCGACGCCGGCCACCTCGCGCCAGGTGCGTAAGGCGGCGTCGCGTGCGGCGCGGCGCTGGTCGGCGGTCAGGAGCTATGCCGAAACCTGGGTGACGCGGTGATCAGGCGGCGCTGTGTGCTGGCGTGCTGGTGACCTCGACGCCGTTGCGGCATGTGACGCCCCCGGCGACTTTGGGCAACCGGGTCTCGCCTTGCAGCCGACGCCAGGTCCTGGCTGCCGCCATCACCAGCTTGAACACCCTCAGCCAGGCCCGTGTCCTGCGACAGCGCGCCTTGTGCGGACGATGCGGTGCCTGACGGTGGCGAACACGCTCCCGATCGGGTTGGATGTGCGCAGGTGGGCGCGCCAAGTGTTGCGCCCGAGACCCCAGTGCTCGGCCGGGACGTCGTAGAAGGTCAGCAACGCATCCCCGTCCGTGGTCAGGCAGGTGACCGCCTTCCCATACTTGGCCCCATACTTCTCGGCAAACGTCGCAATGGCCGTCTCCGCCGTTGCCCGGTCCGGCGCGGTCCAACCCTCGCGCAGGCCGGCCTTGGCTGCGGGCCGGACCGACTTGGGCAGCTTGTCCAGCACGTTGGCGGTCTTGTGGACTGTACAGCGCTGATGCCGGGTGGTCGGCGACACCTCGTCCAGCGCCATCCAAAAGCCGAGCGCCCCATCGCCGGTCGCAAGCTCCGGCGCGACGACCAGGCCGCGCGCCTTGAGGTCAACCAGCAGCTCGCCAGCTTTGCGCATTCTCGCGCACCCCTTCGCTGGCCATTCCACCAAGCCATGCTTGGCGGAACCAGGCTCCGGGTCCGCCTGGGATCATGCCGCATTTGCCTGGTCGGCCAGCACCGGGACTAGGTGGCAGGCGGCGCCGTGGCCCGCGGCGACCCGCATGTCCGGGCGCTCCACCCGGCAGAGGTCGAACGCCGCGGGGCAGCGCGGGTGGAAGGGACAGCCTGTGACGGCCTGCATCGGGCTTGGCAACTCGCCCTTCAGGGCGTCGCCCCCGTCGCGCCGCCGCGTGTCCAGGGTCGGCGCCGCGCGCAGCAGGGCCTGGGTGTAGGGATGCAGCGGCGACGCGAACACCGCGTCCGCCGGGCCGGCTTCCACCACCCTGCCCAGATACATCACTGCCACGCGGTGCGCGAGGTGGCGGACGACGCGCAGGTCATGGGAGATGAACAGGACCGCCAGCCCAAGCCGCGCCTGCATGTCCAGCAGCAGGTTCAGGATTTGCGCCTGCACCGAAACGTCCAGGGCCGAGACGATCTCGTCGGCGACCAGCAACTCCGGTTCCACCGACAGCGCCCGCGCAATGGCGATGCGCTGCCGCTGGCCGCCGGAGAAGGCGTGCGGGAACCGTGCCGCGGCGTCCTTCGGCAGGCGGACCAGGGCCAGCAGCTCCGCAACCCGGGCCGCCACCTGGGCACCGGGCACCATGCGATGGACGCGCAGCGCCTCGCCCAGGGTTTCGCCCACCGTCATGCGCGGGTTGAGCGAGCCATAAGGGTCCTGGAACACCATCTGGACTCGCCGGTTGTAGCGCCGCAGGGCGTCTCCGCGCAGGGTGCGGACGTCCTGGCCGTCGAACACGATCTGGCCGCCGTCCAGCGCCACGAGCCGGACCAGGGCGCGGGCCAGGGTTGACTTGCCGCAGCCGGACTCGCCGACCACGGCCAGGGTCTCGCCGCGGCGGACCTCTAGGTTCACGCCTGCCAGCGCCCGCACCCC
>CAXTDP010000732.1:0-3287 GCA_964242295.1 uncultured Acetobacteraceae bacterium
CAGCAGGGGGCGGCCGTCGCGGGTGCCGGGGAGGTAGAAGGTGTCGTGGTCGGCGCGGGCCGGGTGGTGGGCGGGGATGTTGAGGGCGGAGAAGTTGAACCAGTCGGTTTCGACGTCCGGGCCTTCGCCGACGGTGAAGCCCATGGCGCCGAAGATGGCGGCCATCTCCTCCATCGTGCGGGTCAGGGGGTGGATGGTGCCGGTTTGGTGGGGCGGAGGCGGTAGGGAGACGTCCAGGCGCTCGGAGGCGAGGCGGGCGTCCAGGGCGGCGGCGTCGAGTTCGGTGCGCCGGGCCTCGACCATTGTGGTCAGCTCGTCCTTGAGGACGTTCAGCATGGCGCCACGCTCGCGCCGGACGTCGGGCGGGACCTTGCCGAGTTCCTTGAGCAGGCTGGTCAGGCGGCCCTGCTTGCCCAGGGTGCCGACGCGCACGGCGTCCCAGGCGCGCAGGTCGGTGCTGGCGGCGAGAGCGGCGCTGGTCTCGGTGCGCAGGGCGTCGAGGTCATTGGTCATGGGGTGTTCTCAACGTGGAAAGGGCCGCCCCTCGCAGGGCGGCCCTTCTTATGGCGTAAGCCGGCGGACGGCCAGGGTGTTACAGCGCGTGCGCCGGGTCGGTGGCGGCCATCGTTGCCTCGTCCATCACGGGCGGGGTTGGTGCCGGGGCGTGGCCTGCCGTCTCGGCCGCGGCGGCGATGACGGCCTGGACCTGTTTTACAACCTCGGAGAAGGTTGCGGGGTCGTCGTAGGCGATGGCAGCCAGGACCTTGCGGTCCATCTCGATCCCCGTCGCCTTCAGCCCGGCGATGAAGCGGCTGTAGGTGATGCCGTGCTCGCGCACTGCGGCGTTGATCCGCTGTATCCATAGGCCGCGGAAGTCGCGCTTCTTCTGGCGGCGGTCGCGGTAGGCGTACTGCAGCGACTTTTCCAGGCGCTGCAGGGCGATGCGGTAGTTGGTGGAGCTGCGGCCTACGAAGCCCTTGCTGGCTTCCAGGACCTTCTTGTGGCGGGCGTGGGTGGTAACGCCCCGTTTGACGCGTGCCATCTGCGGGCCTCCTTATGCGATGCCGTAGGGCGCCCACTGCTTGACGGTCAGGCCGTCAGCATGGGTCAGCACCTGGCTGCCGCGGTTGGCGCGCTTGGACTTTTGGCTGCGGGCCATCAGGTTGTGGCGCTTCTTGCCGGGGCCAGCGAGGACCTTGCCGGTGGCGGTGATCTTGAATCGCTTCTTGACCGAGGACTTGGTCTTGAGCTTGGGCATTTTGACGCTCCTGGGTGAGGGTCTTGCCGGGGCCGGATGGCGTCCGTGCAAACGCCGCGGCCGGGCATGCCCGTTACAGGCCCGGTCTCGCTGGCTGGGCGGGGTTGTAGGGGAGGGTGGGGGTTGGTGCAAGTGTGGCGAGGTTTTGAATTGGGTGTTGGGTGCTGATGAGGAGCCAGAGGCGGAGGGTGGTGCGGCGTGGACGGCTGGTTTGTTCCTATTCAGGCCAATTCAGACGGTCGGGGCATAATCTCCGAAGCGGACGCACTCACATTTGGTCGGACGGCACCGGGCCAACTTGCTCGGTGCGGCTGTCTCATTCTGTCGTTTGGTCGGGTACGGTTTATCGGACCGATGCGGTCAGGCGTTTCACTAGCCGTTGTGCGTGCGCCTCAGGCCCTTGGTCTGCAGCAAGCCGGCCGCGAGGTGCCGGAACGCCTCGACTGCTCCTGCAAAAACGGCGTGAGGGTCGTCGGCTGCGGCGATCCAGAGCGAGGCGCTGAGCGCCGCTCCGCTGAGCAGCCGGGCGGCGGCTTCCGCGTCCACCGGCCTGACCGTTCCTTCGTCAATGAGCGCCTGGATCGTCTGCGTCGTCGTGCGAAGGCACGCGGTCTGGTTGGGCCACTGCGACGGGTCGCCCAGCACGGCCGGCCCGTCTAGCAACATGATGCGCTGGATTTCCGGCTCCAAGGCCATCTCGATGTAGGCGATGCTCTCGCCGAGGAACCCAAGCCATGCTGTTTCCGCCCGGTCCCCTGCGGCGCGCATGCGCGCCACCATCTCCGCGTCAATCTGGTCGATTACGGCTTGCAGCAAGCCTTTCTTGTCGCCGAAGTTATGATACAGCGCGCCCCGGGTCAGGCCCACCTCGGCAGTCAAATCGTCCATGGACGCCGCCGCGTAGCCCTTGGCCGCGAAGGCCCGCCGTGCGGCCCGGATAAGCTTGGCCCGGGTTTCTTCCACCATCTCCGCACGCCGCTTCGCGACCACCATCACCTCCTGCGGGCATATGCCGCGTATACCTTTGACATACGGCGCGTATGCGCCAATACTTCACATACGGGGCGTATATCAGTATCGTCCTGCATAGTGGAGCGAAACAATGGCCAAGCGCGATGCGGTCTTCCCTGCCGGGCGGCAGGCCCTTTACGAAACCAACCGCTACTCGGCGGCGATCCGCTCAGGCGACCTCCTGTTCGTTTCGGGCCAGGTCGGCAGCCGCGAGGACGGCTCGCCCGAGCCGGATTTCGAGGAGCAGGTCCAGCTTGCCTTTGACAATCTCGCGGCGGTGCTGACGGCCGCCGGTTGCACGTTCGACGACGTGGTTGACGTGACCACCTTCCACATCGACCCGGCTAACCAATTTGAGAAGGTCGCCGCCGTTCGAGCAAAGGTGATCGGCGACCCGCCTCACCCGAACTGGACCGCGGTGGGCGTGACCTGGCTGTACGGTTTCGATTTCGAGATCAAGGTCATCGCACGCGTTCCCCAGTCTGCCTGATCGGTTGGCGACGGGCATCGAAGGCGGGACCGCCCGGCCCGTCCTGCATCGTTCGCCGCTCTCAACCGGCGCTACGATGGTGATCCAGCGGCCCCCGAAAGCGGACCGCCGCTCAATTTCTAGTGCGGCCATGGCTGGGACCAGAACCCAGGTAATTCCTGCGATGCCCGGGACTATGCCTGGCTGTCCGCCAAACCAACCGACACTGGTGGCGAATTCTCCGGCTAGGCAGCGAGGGCGGCAAAGCGCGACGTGCGAGTTGGTGCGATAGGCCGGCCGCCAAACCAGGCTGCGATGCGGTCGAGGTTGATCGCCGCGGCAATGGCTGCGTGCTGCAGGCTGGTCTTGGTGGTGTCGCGTAGGTGGTGGAATCGGGTAGTGGCGTAGTCTCTGGTTCGTTGCAACGAGCCATGCCGGCGTTTGAGCGCCGGCGGAGACCACGCCATGGAACAGGGTAGCACAACGAGCGAAGCGGCTGACACGAGGCTGTTTGCAGGGGATGCCTGGTTTGACCCGATCGAGGCGGGC
>CAXTDP010000733.1:0-3285 GCA_964242295.1 uncultured Acetobacteraceae bacterium
CAGCGTCAAGGATTGCGTGCGCGGGTGGGTGGGGGGCGGTGCTGGCCGGGACCGGTGTGGAGCCAGCCGGACGCACCCGTGGCACATCCCGGGATAGCGGGGTGGTGTTGGCCGGAACCGGCATGGCCAGTCCGTGCCGGGATGCGGCGGCTTGCGGCGGTGCGGGATGCGGTGGGCTGGCCTGCTTCGCCGGGCTATTGGCGGCATACGGAGGCCCTGGCCTGGCGGGAAGGGCTGCCGGGGTGGGGGACTGAACGCCGGGTCAAGCAAAGCTTTAGGGGGCCGGTATGCAGAGGGAGGCCAAGCAGGTTTGCATGGGCTGGCTCGCACTGGAGGGGATGGGTGCGGCGGGCTGCGCTGGCCTGCTTGGGGCACTGTCGTCGCGAGCCGCTTGCGGTGTGGTGACGCGGGGACCGCGGGCCGGTCCTTTGCCGTCCTTGGACTTTGGCACCGCTGCGCTCCTGGCAGCGACGACGAGGGTCCGAGCGGACGGCGATTGATGTCCCGCAGGCCGAGCCGCCATGGCGATTGACGGCACGGCACGCTGCGCAACGGCCTGGCGCTTAAGGGCCGCGCAACGGCCTTGCGCTTAAGGGAAGTAACCGTGCCGCCAGGTGTATCCCCTGTATTCCTCTGGCGCCGGCCTGCAACGCCGGCATCCCTGGCTCCTCGAGCGGTAAGGGCTGGAGTGGCCTAGTGCGAGGTATCCCGCGCTCGGCCGCTTGCTCGGCGCATATGGCTGGAACAGGGCGGCGGCGGAGCGCAGCACGCGCGCCTGGTAGCGCAGGTTCAGCACGGGCGTATGGGAGTGATAGTCGCCGATAGCGCGCAGCAGGTTGCCCCGGGTCTCGTCGAGGTAGGTCCGCAGGATCAGCCCGGCGGCGGCGACGTTGAAGCAGGGACGGGTCAGCAGCCGGTCCCGCACTTCCTCCGCCGGCAGCTCGGCGACGCGGGCCAGGACGGGCAGCCAGAGCGTGTTGACCTGCATGGGGCCAAGGTCGTCCGAGCCGTCGGTGTTGTGGTGGATGATGCCGGGGCCGCCGCCCTCGACCGCCTGGATGGCGGGAAGCACGCGCGGCGGCAGGGCATAGGCCTGCGACACGAGCGCCATGCAGGCGAGGAGGGGAGCGGTCATGCGGGTTGCGTGCTCATGCCGAGGGGTGGCGGGAACGGGGGAAGGCTGGGCGAGGTGCCGGAGGTTGGCAGGGGCCGCGCCGTGCGGCAACCCGCGCATGTTCGCCGGCAGTTGATGCCGGGGCCGTGCGCGTGGTGTGCTAGGGGCAGGACAACCGTCAGGAGGGCAGGCCACGATGTCGGCAACGATGCGAACCCAGATGCCCGATGCCGCCGGGGGCTGGCGCTATAACGGCGTGGCCCAGGCGCTGCACTGGCTGGTCGTCGCCATGCTGGCCGTGCAGTATTCGGTGGCGCTGTGGCTGGTATACGTGCTGCCGAAGTCGGCGGAAGGGGCGCTGGCGGAGTGGCACTTCTCGCTGGGGTCGTCGGTGCTGATCGTCATGCTGCTGCGGCTGGGCTGGCGGCTGACGCATCCGGCGCCGCCGGCGCCGGCGGACCTGAGTCCGGGCCTGCGGCTGTTGTCGCGGGCGACGCATTGGGCGTTCTATGCCGGGTTCCTGATCCTGCCGGTTCTGGGATGGTTCGCGGCGTCGGCCTATGGGTCCCAGGTGCACGTGGCGGGGCTGATACCGCTGCCGTTGATCGTGCCGAAGGACGATCCGTTCGGCAAGCTGATGCAGCAGGTGCATCCCACCATCGCCATCACCCTGCTGGCCCTGATCGCGTTGCACATCGCCGGCGCGACGTATCATGCGCTGGTCAAGCGGGACGGCGTGCTGCAGCGGATGCTGCCGGGGCCGGACTAGGCGGGCTTATGCCGCCTGTCGGCGGACGGCTTGGGGCTGTGTAGGGCGGCAGGGGCTTGCCGAGCTTTGTTTTTGCTTGGATTGCCGATGCATTGCTTCGGCGCCGGGCTGCGATTGCGACCGCGGCGCGAACCAATCCCCCCCGTCCCCGTTGAGTCGAAAACAACGGGAGGAGGAGGTTCCATGCGTATCTTGATCCAGGCTGCGGTTCTTGCGGTCCTTTGTGCATCGGCGGCGCAGGCCCAGGCGCCTGCGGCGGGCAGTTCCGGCGGTGGCGGGGTCGGAGCCAGCACGTCAACACCCAACGATTTGCCGGGCGTTGCACCTCCTGGCACTCCGAATGGGGAGACGACCGGCGACCGCGCGTTGCGCAACGCTGCCGGGCAGAACGTGATCGGCAAGACGGAGACGCCGCCTTCGCCGGTGCCGGGCGACACCCGGGCGCCGGACGCCGGGGTGCGGAAGTAGGGGCTGCCGTACGGCGCGGCGTCTGCGCCCGCAATGCTTAGGCGAGCTTGCGGGCGTGGGTGCCGTCGTGTTTGGGTATCTTTGCCACGGCTGGCGCGGGGTTGACCTAGCCTGCGGCAGCGCCGTCTAGACGACACTGCTGATGCCTGGGCCTGGCAGCGAAGACCCCCTCACCCCGACCCTCTCCCGGAGGAAGAGGGAGTAGGCCGGGGACCCTCTCCTGGGGAAGAGGGGGTGGGTCAGGGGGCTACTTGCGCCACCAGCCCCGCTTCTTTTCCGCAGGCTCCGCTTCTCCCACCAGAATGGGGACGATGGCTGGGGCAAGCTCCGGGGTTGGCGCAGGCTCAGGCGCTGCTGCCGCAAGGGATGCCTGGGCTGCCGGCTCGGAGGCTGGGGTCTCGGTGGCAATGGCTGGCGCTGCATCCTCGGCGTGTGCGGCGGCGGATGCAGGCGCAACCACCTCGGGCGCCACCATCTGGGCTGCGGCCGGCTCGGGCTCTGCCGGGGCTGGCGCCGCGTCCGGCTCCTCGACCGAGACCATCTCGGGCAGCACGATCACCGGCTCGGTCAATGACATCTCGTCAATCACCTGGCCGCCGCCAATCCTGGCCTCGGCCGCATCGTCGGCGGCAGGGAGCAGGGCAGGCTGCTCCGGTGCAGGCTGAACCGGCGGCGCTACTGGGGCTTGCGGCGCGAAGGCCGCCAGGGCGCGCTGCTGCTCCGCCTGCTCGATGGCGTCGAAGATGTCGAAGGCCGCCCCGCCGCCGAACGGGTCGGCAGGCGTCGGGCCGGAATAGGCCGGTGGTGCATAAGCCGGCGGAGCATAGGCCGGCGCGGCATAGGCTGCCGCGGCGGCAGGCGCGTCCTCGGTGCCGTCCTCCGCCGCGCCTGCCTCGACCTCTCGATCCGCCGCTCCAATCCGTCGGTTCCCCAT
>CAXTDP010000734.1:0-3284 GCA_964242295.1 uncultured Acetobacteraceae bacterium
CCGGCATGCGGCCGTTGGGGCTGATCGCGAGGAAGTCCGGCGTGTGCTGCTCGCCACGGGTGATGTTGACCGGCAGCATGCGGTAGTCCAGGCCGGCCTCCTCCAACATGATCGCGACCTTCCAGCCGTTCGGCGTGGGCCAGTAATGGAAATCAATCATGCCATCTGCTCCAGGCCCGGCCCGAAGGCGCCTTGCTGGCGTAGCGCCGCGACGTCAGCCTGGGTCAGCCCGGCCTCGAGCAGGGCGGCTTCGGTGTGCTCCCCATAGCCGGGCGCGGCGGTGCGGATTGCCTGCGGGGTGACGGAGAAGCGGGCGGCCGGGCGGCCCTGCCGGATTCGGCCGGCGGCGGGATGCTCGGCCTCCACCACGATGCCGTTCGCGCCGATCTGGGGATCGGACAAGGTTTCCGTGCGGGTGAGCACCGGCGCGCACGGGACGCCGGCGCGGGTCAGTGCATCCAGCCACTGCGCCGCCGTGCCCGTGCGGAGCACCGCCTGGGTCATGGCTAGGCGTTCGTTGATGTGCTGCTGCCGGAGCGCAGGGGTGCGGAAGCGGGGGTCCTGCAGCCAGCCGGGCTGCGCCAGCGCGCGGGTCAGGGCTTCCCACTCATGGTTTGATTGCACGGCGACGCTGATGGGCTTGTCGGCGGTCTCGTAGATCAGGTCGGTGAAGCTGGCCGCCTCCTGCTGCGGCAGGTCGCCGCCGACGAAGGTCTGGCTGCCCATGTCGGACGACCATAGGAATGCGATCACCGCCTCCAGCATGGACAGGCGGACGTGCTGGCCCTGCCCGGTCCTGGCCCGCGCCAGCAGCGCCGCGGTGATCGCTTGGGCGGCGACGATGCCCGTCAGCTTGTCCGGCAGGATCGTCCGGACCAGGCGTGGCCGTTCCTCGTCGGACCCGGCCTGCACCGTGGCCAGGCCGGACATGGCTTGTACTAGCGGGTCATAGACCGGCTTGGAGGCAAACGGTCCGTCCTCGCCGAAGCCGCTGATCGAGACGTAGATGATGTCGGGCGCGACCCGGCGGATCGCGGCTTCGCCGATGCCGATGCGGTCGGCGACGCCGGGGCGGAAGTTTTGCACGAATACATCGGCCTTGGCCGAGAGACGGAGCAAGGCGGAGCGCCCGGCTTCCGTCTTGAGGTCCAGCACGACCGACCGCTTATTACGGTTGTTGTTGAGGAACGAGGCCGACATTCCGCCCCGGCGGTTGGCGCCGGCCCGCGTGTGGTCGCCACCGCTGGGGTTCTCGACCTTAATGACGTCGGCCCCCTGATCGCCGAGCATCATGGTGGCGAGCGGACCAGATATCATCGAGGTGAGATCAATCACCGTTATGCCGTCGAGCGGGCCGGGCATGGGGTTTGCCTCCGTAGCCGGATGGGTGGATGGACGTCGGGCGCCTATGGACGGGCTGCCGGTGGGGATGACGGAGGGCGCGTCAACCAAGGCCCTCTTCCCGCCCGGGAACCGACACGTCGTAGGCATTGAGCATGACGGACACCAGGCAATAGCCGCCGATCAGGTAGACGAACTCCGCCGTACCCTGGTCGCCGAAGGCCTCGATGGCCGCCTGGTAGGTCGCCTCGGGTAGCGGGCCTCCCCGGGTCAGCGCCGCGGCAAGATCGTAGGCGGTGGCCTCTTCGGCCGTCAGGTCGGCCGGGCGCTCGCCTGCCACGATGGTGGCGACCTTGGACTTGGACAGGCCCGCTGTCTCGCCGACACGCTCCTGGGCATAAAGCTCGTAACGCGATCCGAACCGTGCGCCGGTGACGAGGATCGCCACTTCATGGGCAGGCTTCGGCAGGGTCGAGTTGTCAATGAGCGCCTTGGTGTAGGCCCAGGCAGGCTGGCCGAATTGCGGGAAATGCAGCATCGGGTTGAACGGGCCGATCAGCGCGCCGTCCGCCCGCTTCGACACGAAGCCCTTGAGGTGGGCTTCGACCCCCTTCAGCATGTCGTCATACAATGGCTTGAGGCCGGGCGAGAGTTCGTTGGGCGGCAAGGGCGCAAGACGCATGGAGACCTCATCCTAGAGTTCCGTCCAACGCGCGATGCGGCGCGATCGTACTCTTCAGTGTTTTGCGATCATTCCCACGGTTCTGTCGGCAGGACTCCGCCGCCGGAAGGAGGGGAGCGTCTGATGCCCTGGTTGCCGGCTGTGAGCAGATAGTTGCGGTGTCAGGTTGGGGCGAGGCCGGCAGAACCGTCGTCAGCCGTCCCGCAGCACGCAGCGGAACCCAAGATGGCTCGTTCCGCTGTCCACTGCCTGTGGTTGCCGGGCTGCCGGGCGGTAGCGGCGGCAGTAGTTCGGGGCGCACAGGTGGGAGCCGCCCTTGATGACGCGACTGGCGATGGCGGCGTGGGCGGGCGCGCAGCACGGGTGGCCGCCTCCGCCTGACCAGGGGTCGTCCGTCCACTCCCAAACATTGCCGATCATGTCCACCAGGCCGAATCCATTCGGGGGATACATCCCGACCGGCGAGGTGCCGGCGAACCCGTCCTCGACCAGGTTCTCGAACGGGAAGCGGCCCTGCCAGGTGTTTGCCCGGTGCACGCCGTCGGGCGCCAGCTCGTCGCCCCAGGCATACTCGCCGCGATCCTCGCCACCGCGGGCGGCGAACTCCCATTCGGCCTCGGTCGGCAGCGACTTGCCGGCCCAGGCGGCGTAGGCGGCGGCGTCCGCGTGCGCGACGTGGACGACGGGATGGTCGGGGTCGCACTCCTGCGCCGAACCGTCGGGATGGCGCCAGTGCGCGCCGGGCACGAAGGCCCACCAGTCCCCCCAGAACCGCATCGCGTCCGGGCTGCTGGGCGGCCGGAACACGATGGACCCCGGCACGAGCGCTGCCGGATCGGCGCCCGGGTAGGCGCTGGGGTCGGGCGGCGCCTCTGCCACCGAGCGGTAGCCGGTGGCCCCAACGAAGGCCGCGAACTCCCGGTTGGTCACGGGGGCGCGGTCAATCCAGAAGCCTGGGACCGCGGCGGCACGGGCCGGCGATTCCTCCGGGTAATGCCGGTCGGAGCCCATCCGGAACCGCCCGCCGGACAGGCGGACCATCGACTCAACGGGGCGCGAGCGGCTCGACGGCACGTGCCCAGCCCTGGGTGCGCAGGTCGCTGCGGATGCGCCAGCGCAGGATCTCCTCGATCAGGGCGCGCTTGGTCGCGTCATGCGCCGGGTCGTCCCATAGGTTGCGCAGCTCTTGCGGGTCGGCCTGCATGTCGAATAGCTGGCCCTCCGGCGTGTCCACGAAATGCACCAGCTTCCACTCGTGACT
>CAXTDP010000735.1:0-3276 GCA_964242295.1 uncultured Acetobacteraceae bacterium
AGCCCGGCGCCGGTGCCGAGCGCCGCCGTGGCGAACGATGCCGCAGCCGCGACCCCCAGGGACAGCGGCGCTGCGGCCACCACACGCGCCAGCACGCTGCGCCCCAGGTGGTCGGCGCCCAATAGCCAGTCTGGCCCCGGCGGCTCGAATGCTGCTCCCAAGTCCTGCACGAGGGGATCGGCCCGCAGCAGCTCCGGCCCCATCAGCGCCAGCCCGGCCAGCGCCGTCGAAAGGCCAATGCCGAACCAGGGGAGGGTGTGGTGCCGGCCACCCGGGGCATGGCTCATGCCGGGCATGCCGGCGGGCGAGGATCGAGCAGGTGCAGCAGCACATCGGTGAGCGCGTTGGCCGCCGCCATCAGCAGCACGAAGGCGATACCCGCCCCCATCACCACCGGAAGGTCCCGTCCGAGCAGGGATCGTACCAGCAGTGTCCCGACCCCGTCCAGGTTGAACACCAGTTCGACAGTGACGAACCCCTCGATCAAGTTCATTGCCAACACTGGCAAGTAGGCCGCGACGGGCACCAGCGCCGGGCGCGCGGCGACGTGCAGCGCGACCTGCCAACCAGGCACGCCGCGCATCCGGGCGAACACGGTGTAAGGCGCGTGCGCGGCTCCGGCGACGGCGTGGCGGACCACACGTGCCAGCCCCGGCAGCAGCGCCAGCGCCAGCGTCACCGCCGGCAGCACCAGATGCGCCGGCGGCCCCATACCCGAGGTGGGCAGCCATCGCAGCCGCACCGCAAGCAGCGCCACCAGCAGGGTGCCCGCCACGAAGCTGGGCACCGATGCCACCAGCGCCGCCAGCACCGCCACGCCCCGGTCCACCCGCCCGCCCGGCGTCAGCCCGGCCGCTATCCCCAGCGGCAGGGCCAGCAACAAGGTCAGCACGGCCGCTGCAGCGCCCACCTGCAGCGTAACGCCAAGCCGCGGCGCCAACTCGTCCAGCACGGGCTTGCCGGTCAGCACGGAGCGGCCCGGGTCGCCCAGCGCCAGCCGGCCCATCCAGGCCGCGTACTGAGCCATCACAGGCTGGTCCAGGCCGGCCTGTCGTCGCAGCAGCTCCACGTTGCCCGCCGTCACGCGGTCCTCGCCGTAGCGGGCCGCGGCGGCGTGCAGCGCCAAGTCGCCGGGTAACGCCTGCACCCCGGCGAAGCACCCCGTCGCCACCAGCGCCGCAACCACGACAGCCTGCACGAGGCGGCGTAATAGAGGGCGGATCAGGCCGCCCACCGCATCGCGGGCAGCCGGTAGCTGATCTCATAGGGATCGAGCCCCACGCTGGCCGGGTCCAGCCGGGGGGAGACGGCGGCGTTGTGCTCGAACCACGACACAGGGATCACCGGCATGTCCCGTTGCAGCAGCCCGGCAATGCGGCGGCGCAGGCCCGCCTGCCCGACCGGGTCGAAGCTGGCGAGGTACTGGCCCACCAGGTCCCGCATCTCCGCGCTGCGATAGCCGGTGGAGGCCCAGATGGTGCCGTCTGAGGCGAAGTCGGGTAAGATCGTACCAATGGGGTCGGGCACGTTGACATAGGTGCGGGCGAGCAGGGCAGCTTGCAGGCTGCCGTTCCGGGCGGCACCCGGGATGGCGCTCGACTGCCCCGGACGCAGCTCCAGTGCCATCCCAACCTCCCGCACCTGCGCCTGTAGCGCCTGTGCCATGGCCGGCAGCTCCGGGCGGTTGGAGGGCACGAGGACTTCGGACGCCAGCCGCACCCCGTTGCGGACACGCACGCCGTCCGGGCCGGGCAGCCAGCCCGCGGTGTCAAGCAGACGGCGAGCCTCCGCGAGGTCGCGGCGGAGCGGCGGCAGCGCCGGGTCGTGCCAGCCGTCCAGCACGGGTGGCAGCAACTGCGTCGCGGCACTGGCGGGGTGGCGTAGGATGGCGCGGGCGATGCCAGCCCGGTCCATCGCCAGCGAGAGCGCCTGGCGTACGCGTACGTCGGCGAACTGCGGCAGGCCAAGGTTCATGGTGAACATGCGGACGCGGGGGATGGTGGCGCGCAGGATAGTGGCGCGGCCCCCTGCCTCGATGCGCTCGGCCGCCTGTGGCAGCAGGGTGAAGGCCAGGTCGGCTTCCCCCGCCTCAGCCAGGTTGGCGCGGGTCTCGCCCAGCGCCGCAGCGGTGTAGCGGACCCGGGGGATGGCAGGACGGATGCTCCAGTGTTCCGGGAACGCTTCAGCCTCGATGGTCTGGGTGCCCTCGATCCTTGTCACCCGGTAGGGGCCGGTGGCGACCGGGCGCATGGCCTCTCTGGCGGCGTTGAAGGCGGAGGGCGCCAGCACCACCCCGGCGTAGTCCACCAGGAAGGCCGGCAGCGGCGCGAAGGGTGTCCGGGTGCGCAGGATCAGCTCCCGCTCCCCGTTCGGTTCGATGGCGGCAAGCGGAAGGGTGGACAGCGTCTCCGCCTGGGGCTGCACCCGCCGCAACCCGGCGGCGACAATGGCGGCCGTTACCGGCGTGCCATCGTGGAACCGGGCGTCGCGTAGCCGGAAGCGCCAGGTCAGCCCGTCGGGGTCCACCGCCCAGCTCTCGGCGACGCCGCCCTCAAGCTTGCCGTTCGGCCCGACCGTGACCAAGGTTTCCCCGATGCCCATGCGGACCAGAATGTAACCAGTCTCGGCCGGGTCCGGCGTGTCATAGGTCCAGGGCGCCACCACGCGCAGCACCCCGGCCTGGCCACCCGCCTGTGCCCGGGCACGGCTGGGCCGCAGCATGGGCGCTAGCAGCGCCGGAGCGGCCAGAACGAGGCGGCGTGTGGGTGGAGCAGGGCGCATGACGTGATCCTTCGTGGTGGAAGCGGGAGGCTTCCCGGGTTGTCTGGCGCGGGTCGGCGTGCAAGCGGAGCAGTGCGGCCAGCATACGACTGAGCCGGCGGCGCGCAGGAGGGTGGTTGACAAGAGGCGCGGCGTGATAGTGGATATGATACAACATATCAACATGACATTGCCAAGCCCTGTCTTATCGTTCGCCGAGGTTCCCGCCATGGACATTGCCCCACCGCCTGCACGCCCCTGGTCAGGCGACCGTGCCGGCGCCCTTGATGCGCTGCTGAGCCGCCGGTCCTGCCCGCCCCGCCTGCTGATCGACCCGGCGCCGTCCGACGCCGACCTGCGCTTAATGGTCGAAGCCGCTGTGCGCGCGCCGGACCACGCGGGTCTGCGCTCCTGGCGGTTCATCTGCATCCAAGACGCGGCGCGCGTTCGCCTGGGGGGCGCCCTAGCAGCCTGTCGGACTTAGCGCGACGCGGATGCATGCTGTAGGATTGGTGG
>CAXTDP010000736.1:0-3275 GCA_964242295.1 uncultured Acetobacteraceae bacterium
ACGTGAGCACGACCAACGAGGTGGTGGCGCTGATCGAAGCCGCCGGGCGACCGGCCGCACTTCGGGGGGCGGCGTGATGGCGGTGCCTGTGCTCCGGCGCAGCCTGCTGGCCGGCAGCGGCGCCGCGCTGGCCGCAGGCGCCCTGCCTGCGCGTGCGGCAACGGTGCCGCAGGTGCTCCGCATCGGCATGACTGCGGCCGACCTGCCCACCGTGACGGGCATCCCGAACAACGGCGGCGAAGGCTCCCGTTTCCTCGGCTACCCGGTGTATGACGGTGGCCTCAACTACGATTTCCAGCATGTGAACGAGACCGCAGGGATCGCGCCGGGCCTGTTCACGGAATGGAAGATCGATCCCGCCAACAACCGGCGCTGGCTGTTCAAGGTGCGACGCGGCGTGGTGTTCCACGACGGCTCGCCGTTCACCGTGGACAGCTACATCTGGAACCTGCACCGCATCTACGATGACAAGTCGCCGCAATACGACGCCCCCGCCGCGCCGATCGTGAAGGCGTCCGTCTCCATGCTCGACACCTGGGAAAAGCTGGACGACGACTCGCTGGCCATCACCACCAAATACCCGTTCAGCTACTTCCCGTACCTGCTGAAGTCGCCGCTGATCGCGAGCCCGGCGCAGTGGGAGAAGGTCGGGCGCAGTTGGGTCGAGTTCGCCAAGGCGCCGTCCGGCACCGGTCCCTTCCACATCACCCGGATCGCCGCCGGCCAGTATATCGAGATGAGCCGTTTCGATGGCTATTGGGACAAGACCCGCATCCCCAAGCTCGACAAGATGGTGGTATCGCCGATGCCGGAGGCGACGACCCGGCTCGCGGCCCTTCGTTCCGGCCAGGTCGATTGGATCGAGGTGCCGCCACCCGACACCATTCCGTCGCTGAAGCAGGCCGGCTTCCAGATCAGCCTGTGGCCGTATCCGCACACCTACCCTTACGTGCTGCGCGCCGCCCCGGGCTCGCCCTTCGCCGACCGGCGGGTGCGGCAGGCGATGAACTACGCCATTGACCGCGACAGCCTGTGCAAGCTGATCAACGACACCGGCAAGCCCGCGGTGGGCCTGTATCCGCCGGGCCATCCGTACTTCGGCACGCCGGAGAACCATTATGGCTACGATCCCGATAAAGCGCGCGCGCTGCTGAAGGATGCGGGGTTTGGACCGGGCAAGCCGTTCAGCGCGAAAATCATGATCTCGACGTCGGGCTCCGGGCAGATGCTGCCGATCCCGATGAACGAACTGCTGCAGCAGAACTTCGCCGCGCTGGGCATGAACATCGACTTCGACGTGGTGGAATGGGGCACGATGCTGGTTGCGATCCGCAACGCCCCGGATGCGTCGCAATCCCATGGGGACGATGCCGTCAACATCAGCCTGGGCTGGTCCGATCCTTCGGTGATGTTCCGCTACTACTCGACTGCGAGCTTCTCACCCACGAATTACAACTGGGGGCATTTCAGCGACAAGCGGCTCGACGCGCTGCTGGACCAGGCGCAGTCCACGTTCGACGAGGAGCAGCAGGCGGAAATGCTGGCCAAGGCGCACGCGATCGTCGTGGACGAGGCGCCGTGGCTGTTCATCTGTCACGACCTCAACCCGCGCGCGATGTCGAAGCGAGTGCAGGGGTTTAAGCCGGCGCAGGCCTGGGCGCAGGACTTCACGTCGATCTACATGGCCTGACGCTGTGGTGCCGTGGCTGCTATTGGCTGCGGCGCTGGCGCACGCAGCCCCATGTTAAAGTCTCCAGTTCGGGGCTCCGCCGTCATTCTGACCACGAAGCTGGTTGACGCGATCACGGGCGGCTCGGTTCAACACCGGGGTGAGACCCGAAATCGAACCAGCCAAGCTGACGGGCGCCGAGAAAGACGCCCTGCTTCTGCTGCCGCTTGTCGGCCGGTTGGAAGCGGCGCTGGTACGGATTGCCGAATTGAAGGCACGGCCGGCCCGGCTGGAGAAGCCGCCCAAGACGCCGGACACTTCCTCGCTGCCGCCGTGCGAGGGGCAAAAATCCAACGATCAAACCACCAGCGAGACACCGCCGCGCAAGAGCCACCCCAGCTTTGGCCGCGCGCTCAATCTTTCGTTCCGTGGCCAGCACCGCCAAGGCAAACGGCCGCTCCGTCCTTGGCGACCTTCGCAGCGTGCTGGCGACCACGTCAGCCCGCAAGGCCGCAGCGCCGGTGGAGTGAACAATTACCGTTGTTAGCGTATTTCTGCTCCACCGCCTTCCACCATGCTGGCGATGTCTTCCTGCAATGCAAAAGGTCAACAAGACTGGAAGGTTAATCTGTCCCGATTACTTTTGCCCGGGCCAGGTCGCACCAGGCTGGCACGGGGCTTGCCAACTGGCACGGTGCTTGCAGATTGCAGTCCTGAGCGCCGTTCCGAAAAGCGCATTTGATCGCCGGGGTGAGCATATGGCTGCATAGAAAATTCGAGGCGTGTTGAGGTTAGCCGTGTGCGCTGCCTTGGCGTCAAGCGGTGCAGCCATGGGGCACGCCTCCGCGGAGTCGGTCCTTCGGGTCGCCATGACAACGGCCGACATCCCAGACTACACCGGTGCCCCTGATCAGGGCTACGAAGGCTACCGTTTCGCCGGTTACACGCTCTACGACGGGCTGGCACTTTGGAACTTGTCCAGTTCCGACAAAGCAGCCGGGATTGTTCCAGGTCTCGCCATCATTTAGGCCGTTGATCCCAGCAACGACAAGCGCTGGGTCTACAAGCTCCGCCAGGGTGTCTCCTACCACGACGGTTGCCCGTGGAACGCAGACTCGGCGATTTGGAATTTCGCGCGCGTCATGGATCCCAAGGCGCCGCAGCTCAACCCGCGCCACGTCGGTCAAATGAGCACCTACGTCGCGAACATCGCCAGCGTTGACAAACTCGACGACTACACGATTGCCATTAATACTAAGGTTCCAAGTTCGCTGTTTCCCAACGAGATGGCGATGTATTACATGATCTCGAACTGCGGGGTGCAGAAAGACGGCAACGATTACACCCTTAATATGAAGCACCCGGCGGGGACCGGGCCATACAAGTTCGATAAGGTCGTACCGCACGAGCGGCTGGAGCTCGTGAAGAACGACAAATACTGGGACCCGCAGAGAGTCCCCAAGCAGGACCGCCTCGTTCTGCTGCCAATGCTGGAGGCTTCGACTCGTGCGGCGGCCCTGCTCGCGGGCCAAGTCGATTTTGTCGAGGCGCCCTCGCCCGACACCATTCCGCGCCTCAAGCAGGCTGGGATGAAGATCGTCATAGT
>CAXTDP010000737.1:0-3273 GCA_964242295.1 uncultured Acetobacteraceae bacterium
GACGGTCGTGCCGCCACGCTCCAGCCAGAGCTTGCCGGCGGCGATGCGGTAGGTCGGCAGGACGGAAATGCCGAAGCCGCCATAGGCCGACAGGTGCACGGGCGCGTTGCCGGTCTCGGTTGCCGGGCCGCACTGGACGTAGGGGATGCGCTCGCCGTCGGTGGAGACCGCTTCGTGCCGGGTCACGGTCAGGCCGGCGGCGTCGAAGGCCGGCGGCAAGCGTTTCAGGATTTCCGGCGCGGCCAGCCCCGGCCGGGTCAGCAGCAGGGTTGGCGGGGTCACCGGGTCCTGCGCCATCGCCAGCAGCGAGCCGTCGCCTTCCTCGTATTCCACATCGAGGGGCCAGGCGTTCACCGTCCCGGTTGGCGGCAAGCCGGCGAGCTCCTCGGTTTCCCAGGTCCCTGGCGTTACGACGGTGAACACCGGGCGCAGCTCGTCCAGGATGCTCAGCACGAGGCGGCCTGCGGTCCAGAAGAAGCCCTGCAGCGAGCGGCGCGGCGTTGGTTCGAAGATGACCGTGAATTGCCGCTCGCCGGCAAGGAAGGCGCCCAGGCCGATGACGGCTACGGTGTCGGGGCGGAATGCTTGCTCGCCTGCTGTCCACCCGGTGCGGCCGGACACTGCCAGCCAGTCGTCTTGCCATTGGAAGCGGGCGTCCTCCGGCAGCTCGATCCGCTGCTGCGGGCCGGTGCGGTCGCCGAACCAGACGCGCACGTCGAAGAAGCCGGGCTTCTCGAAAAACACCAGCCTGCTATCCCGGCGGTCGTAGCCGCCCCAGGTGTTCATGTTGGCCGGGTCGGTGGTGAACAGGGGGGGCAACGCCGACCAGTCCTCGCCGCGGCGCCACAGCCGGACGGTGCTGGCGTAGCCCGACCGCGTTTCGCCGCCCAGCGCGGAGGACAGCAGCAGCGTGTCTGCGTCTAGCCAGGCTACGCCGCCCTTGGCTTCGGGCAGCTCGAAGCCGCCGGGGAGGAACTGGCGGGACGGAAGGTCGAACTCGCGCAGGACGGCGGCGTCGCTGCCGCCGCGGGACAGGCGGACCAGGGCGCGGCCGTGGCCGGGTGGCAGGGTCGCGGCGCCCTGCCAGATCCAGTCCTCACCCTCGGCGGCGGCGAGCGCGTCGAGGTCCAGCAGGGTTTCCCATTCGGGCGCCGGTGTCCGGTATGAGGCGGGCGTGGTGCGGCGCCATAGGCCGCGCGGCTGGGCCGCGTCGCGCCAGAAGTTGTAGAGCAGTCCGCCACGGCGCGCGGGCAACGGCAGGTTGTCGGGCCGGTCCAGCAGCAGCCGGAGCGTTTCGCGGTCCTGCTCATAGCTTGCGTCCGCGAGCCGGGCAAGGGTGTCCGCCGTGCGTGCGTCGGCCCAGGCGGTTGCTTGCTCGCCCTCGATCTCCTCAAGCCAGAGGTATGGATCGTCGTCGGGCGCTGCGAGGGTGGGGCGCGGGTCGGTCATGGCCCGGTTATCGCCGAAATGCCCGGCCGCCGCTACGCCGGGCGCGTTCGCCGGGGTGGTTCACGGCCGCAAGCGGGCGGCGACAAGACAATGCGCCGCCGGCCCATAGGTCCGCGGGCGGTTGCCACGGATACGGCAGGGATTGGCATGGGTGCGATTGTGTGACGGCTGCGGCGGTGTGATGCTGCGGGGTAGTAGGGTCGTCGTAGCGTGCTGCATCAACCATTCCGCTGCAGGCGGCCACGAGGAGAGCCTGTGATGACCAAGCGCCAGATGCGGCTGGGCCTGTCCATGCGTTACCTGGGCTACCACGACGCGGCCTGGCGGCATCCGGAGGTGCCGGCGGGAGGGTCGTCCGACTATGGGCATTTCCTTCGCTGCGCCCGGCGCGCGGAGGAGGGGCTGTTCGACATGGTGTTCTTCGCCGACGGCATCGGCGTGCGGGCCAACGACGACCCGCCGGGGTCGCTCAGCCACTCCAACCGCAACGTCGAGCTGGAGCCGCTGACGCTGCTGTCGGCGCTGGCGCCGATGACCCGGCGCATCGGCCTCGTGAGCACGGCCAGCACCACCTACAACGAGCCTTATCACGTCGCGCGCAAGTTCGCCTCGCTCGACCATATTAGCGGCGGGCGGGCGGGGTGGAACATCGTGACATCGTGGTCCGAGCAGGAGGCTTGGAACTTCAGCCGGGACACGCACCTCGACTACGACACGCGGTATGACCGCGCCCGCGAGTTCGTGGAGGTGGTGACGGGGCTGTGGGACAGTTGGGCGCCGGACGCCTTCGTGCACGACAAGGCGACGGGGCGGTTCTATGATCCGGCGGGGCTGCATACGCTGCACCACCGGGGCAAGCACTTCCAGGTGCGCGGGCCGCTGAGCGTGCGGCAAACGCCGCAGGGCAGGCCGGTCCTGGTGCAGGCCGGGGCGAACCCGATGGGGCAGGAGATCGCGGCGGCCAGCGCCGACGTCGTTTATGCGTCCATCAATGGGTTGGAGCAGGCCCGGGCCTATTATGCCGAGGTGAAGGGGCGCATGGCCAGATACGGCCGCCATCCCGACCACCTGCGGATCATGCCGGCGCTGATCCCGGTGGTGGGCCGGACGGCGGCGGAGGCGCGGGGCAAGCTGGATCGGCTGCAGGCGCTGATGGACCCGTTGGTGGGCCTTGCGCGCATCTATGGGCTGATGGGCGACTTGTCGGGTCACGACCTAGATGGGCCGGTGCCGGAGCCGGTGGGCGCCAAGGTTCGCAGCCTGGCCTATGGCTGGTGGGAGCGGTCGAAGCAGGAGGGGTGGAGCATCCGGCGGATGTATGAGGAATACGGCATCGGCGAGGGTTTTCGCGTCATCGGCACGGCCAGCCAGGTCGCAGATGCGATGGAGGCTTGGATGGACGGGGGCGCCGCCGATGGCTTCAACATCACGCCGACGCACCTGCCGGGGGGCATTGACGACTTCGTGGAGCTGGTGGTGCCGGAGCTGCAGCGGCGCGGGCGGTTCCGGCGGGAGTATGAGGGCGCGACGCTGCGGGAGAACCTGGGGCTGCCGCCGGCACCGAGCCGTTGGACGCAGGGCGAGGCGCTGGCGCGGACGGGGGACTGACACGGCGCTTGCCGCCGGCGGGTTTACCGTCACACTCATCCCTGTGCCGTTGCGGCGGTGCGTGGTGTCCGCGTTGCAGGCCCTACCGGCCGGTGCGGCCGGGCATAAGGAGGGAAGCAGATGCCCACCTACGCCAGTGATTTCCGGGGGGAGCGGCATCGCTTCGCCGACCTGCGGGCGGTGCTCGCCTGCGCGTCGCCGCGCCGGTCGGGCGAC
>CAXTDP010000738.1:0-2237 GCA_964242295.1 uncultured Acetobacteraceae bacterium
TGCCTACCGGCTGCTGGCGGATCGCCGGGATGCGCCGTTCCTTGGCCTGCGCGGACTGCTGCGCCAGGCCATCGCGGACGAGAACTGGGACGAGGCCGACAGCTTGGCCCGCCGGGCCGAGGCCGCGTATCCCGGCGCGCAGTGGCTCAAGGACGAGCGCCGTTCCCTGGCGTTGCGGACGGGCAAGTGGGAGGATGCGTTGCGCCTGTCCGGGCCGGACAGCCGTGCCGCCTTGGCCATTGCCGCCGCCGACGCCGCGCCGAATGCGGAAGCCGGGGTGCGGTTGGCCAAGCAGGCCTATGATGCCGAACCCAACCTGGCCCCTGCCGTCGTCGCCTATGCGGCGCGGCTGCGGGAGATGGGCAAGTCCCGTCGGGCTGACGACGTCATCAGCCAGGCCTGGTCGGCGCAGCCGCATCCGTCCATTGCGGCCGAGTATCTGCGGCACCACACGGAAACCCGCGACCGGCTGCAGGCGGCGGCACGCCTGGCCAATGCCAACCCGGCCCATCCCGAGAGCCGGCTGATTCAGGCTCAGGCGGCGTTGGATGCGGGACAGACGGCGGAGGCGCGTAAGTACATAGAGGCAGCGCGTGCGGCGGGCTTCAACCAGCGCCGGCTATGGATGCTGGCGGCGGACGTGGCGGAGCGTGAGCATGACATGAGCGCCAGCCAGGACGCGCTGCGCCATGCCGCATCCGCCGGGCCGGACCCGGTATGGCGTTGCGGCGCCTGCGGCACGGTGCATAGCGAGTGGCATCCGATGTGCGACGCCTGCGGCACCCCTGGCAAGATCGCCTGGGTGGAGCCGGACGAGCATGGGACGCTGCTACCGCCCGGTGCCCAGCGGCAGTTCCCGCGTCTCGCCGCAGCCCAGGACATCGAAAGCATCGGGTAGCAGCCCGGCGGCGGCGCGGGCGGCGGCGAGTTCCCAGACTGGGGCCTCGATCCCCTCGTCCGTGAGTTGGAAGGTGCCGAAGTGCATCCCAATGGCCCGCGCCGCGCCCAGGTCGGCGCGGGCCTGCACCGCTTCGGCCGGGTTCATGTGGACGGCACGCATGATGCTGCGCGGGTCGTAGGCGCCGATCGGCAGCAGGGCGATGCCGGGTGGGCCGAGCCGCTCGCGGATCGCGGCCCAGTGCGGCCCGGCGCCGCTGTCCCCGGCGAAAATGAGCCGGGCATCGCCGATACGCACCATGAAGCCTGCCCACAGGGTCAGGTTGCGGTCCCGCAGGCCGCGGGCAGAGAAGTGGCGGGCCGGGGTTGCGGTGATCTCCGCGGGGCCGGCCTGCGTCGTTTGCCACCAGTCCAACTCGGTTGCGCCCGGCACGCCGGCGCGGGCCAGCGGTGCGGCGTTGCCCAGTGTGGTGATGACGGGCGCGTGGAACCGGTGGTGCAGGGCGCGCAGGCTGGTTAGGTCCATGTGGTCGTAGTGGTTGTGTGACACCAGCACGGCGTCCACTTGCGGCAGTGCCTGCAACGCCAGGCCCGGCGCCCGTGCCCGGCGCGGACCCACCAGTTGCGAGGGCGAGCAGCGGTTGCTGAACACCGGGTCGGTCAGGAGGCTGAACACCCCGCCGTCCGGCAGCGGCAGGCGGATCAGGAAGCTACTGTGGCCGATGAAGGTCAGCGCGGCATGGCCCGGCGTGACGGTCGGCGGCGGCGGCGGCCAGGCCGGGTCCTGCACCCAGCGCGGCCAGGGCGTGCGATGCCGGGTCAGCGACCAGCGCAGCACGGAACCCAACCTGGCTGGCTGACCGCCGCCGGGATTGTGGAAGTGGGTGCCGTCGAAGTGGTCGCTGGGGGCTGTCACCGGCTGCACCGCGGGACCGCCAGCATGGGTTCGGGGTCCAGGGCTTCGGTGCCCCGCAGGACCGCGAAGAAAACGTGGGTGCCGTAGGTGACGCCGGTGCGGGCGACGTGGCCCAGGGGCTCCCCGGTGTGGACGGTGCGGCGGCCCTCGGCGATGGCGGGAACCAGGTTGCCGAGGTGGGCATAGAGCGTGGTCAGGCCATCGGGATGGCCGAGGTGGACGGTGACGCCGCCCAGCCCTTGCCGCTTGATCGCCAGCACGGTCCCGTCCGCTGCCGCATGGACCAGCGCCCCGGCCGGCGCCGGCAGGTCAACGCCGTTGTGGAACGCCGCCGGGTCATGCGGGCCGACGGCGTCCTCATCAAGCCCGACACAGCGGCGGTGCCGGTGGACTCCGCCTACCTCGCCGAAGCGCAGAAGCAAGG
>CAXTDP010000738.1:2247-3270 GCA_964242295.1 uncultured Acetobacteraceae bacterium
GCATGCGGGCCGACGGCGTGGCGCATGCCGAAAGGGGAGGAGATGCAGGCCGGGGTGACGGGGGGTTGGAGGGTCTGGCCTTGGGCGGCGGGGGCGAGCAGCAAGAGGGAGATTAGAACGCGCATCGGGTCACTCTGGCCGTTGGCGCTGCGTCGGACAATGGACCGGCGGTGCCGCGGGCGTTTGGCGCTGCTTGTGTAGGGCTGCCGTGGCTTTCCTTGCAGTCGTGATTGGGTCCAGTCGGCTTGGAAGGTGCAGTGTTTCCTGCTGGGGAAGCTGCAGGCGCCCGATTTTAGCTGTTCGGGAGGAGGTATTGGGCTGCTCGGGGCGGGTTGCGCGCTTGTTGCCTCCCTCACCCCGACCCTCTCCCGGAGGGAGAGGGAGGAGAAGGCGGCGTCAAACTTCCAGCCGCGTTACCGACCCGTAGGCGATACCGGCCTGGATCGCCTCCAGGATCGGCATGCCCTGGGCGATGTGCAGCAGGCAGCGGATCGGGCCGGCATGGGTGACGACCAGCGTGTTGTCGGCGCTGCTGGCGATGCCGGTCCAGGCGCGGCGGACGCGCAGCAGCACGTCGTTGACGCTTTCGCCGCCGCCGGGGCGGTAGCGCAAGGGGTCGGCGGCCCAGGCATCCACCTCGGCGCGGGGGATACCGTTCCAGGGGCGGTTCTCCCAGGCGGAGAAGTCCATCTCGGCCAGGCGGTCGTCGGTGTGCAGGGGGGCGCCGGTGCGTGCGGCGACGGCGCGGGCTACCAGGGCGGCGCGTTGCAGGGGGCTGGTGACGATGCGCTCGACTGGGTCGGGGCCGATGGCGAGCAGCAGGGCGTCAGCGCCGGCTTCGGGCGGCTCGGCTAGGGGCACGTCGGTGCGGCCGTAGCAGATGCGGGCGCCAACGCGGGGACGCGGGTGCCGGGCCAGGAAGATCAGGCCGCGCGCCATGCCGCCGCCAGCAGGATGGCGAGTTCGGCGGCTTGCTGCACGGCGCCCAGGGTATCGCCGGTCCAGCCGCCGAGGCGGCGGCGG
>CAXTDP010000739.1:0-3264 GCA_964242295.1 uncultured Acetobacteraceae bacterium
GCCATCCACGGCAGGAGCAGAACCGCAAGTGCTGCTTTCTTTCCACCCCTCCCCGTCGTCCAGCCCATCCGCGGCCGGCACGTCCGCCCCGGGTCGCCTGGGTCGTCAGGACAACGAGCTGACACCGTCGGCGAATTCGCCCGGCCCATCAGGACACGTGTCGGCAAGCTGAAAAGACCCGTCCTCGGTTCCGCTGAAGCGGGGTCCCCAGGGCCTGTGACGCCCTGGACAAACAGCCGACTTCGAATGTGCCAACGGTATCAGCAACGGAACCGGACGTTCGACTCAGCTTGCCGGCTCACTTCTCAGAAGTGGCGATGCCTTCGCTTGTCTTGCTTCGGCGGAGTGCTGCAACGTCAGGCGCAACCCAGGAAGCTGTAGCGGCCCAAAAGGTAATCAGCCCATGGCCCGGCCTCTCCCTCGGCCTCGGACAATGCCTTGCCGAACACCGCTGCCGTGGAGCGGCTAACGAAGTCGTCCGGGCGAACCAGCAGCGTGCGGAACACCTCGAAGATGTCGCCGCCGCGAGATCGCAGCGCCGGAGCCGTCACCGCGTGCAAGGCATGGTTTGAGGTGGGCGAGATGTGCAGCACGCGCACGCGCTCGGTCCC
The DNA here is from genome assembly GCA_964242295.1 of uncultured Acetobacteraceae bacterium. Taxonomy (GTDB): domain Bacteria; phylum Pseudomonadota; class Alphaproteobacteria; order Acetobacterales; family Acetobacteraceae; genus DASWOJ01. The sequence continues at coordinate 612 of CAXTDP010000739.1, forward strand.
GTCCTCGCCCGCCGCTTGCATTTGGAACGCCAGCATTTGCTGGCGCAGAAGCTGGTAGAAAGGCTCCCAGAAAAAATCACTGATGGTCAGGCCCTGGTCTGCGCAAACCGGGCCAGCGGGCGCGAACACCAACTCCCGATAGCGGCCCAACCGCACCGCGTTGCCCCCGGGCGAGATCGGCGGGCCATAGCTTTCAGTGTATTTCCACTCGATCAGGACGGTCTCGATCCGCCCCTCCAATTCAAAGCGCACGACCGCATCGGCGCTGGTGGCGTGGGCCCCACGCATGCGGCTACCCGACTTGCCGCCCTCGTTCAGGTAGTCTTTGCGACCGATCCACTCGAAGCCAACGAACCATGGGCGCCCGTCAGGCCCGCGTTCAACTTCCAGCATAGTTGGCAATGGGATTCCGAGCGCCTCCCCGATCACGCGTGCGAGAAGCCTCGGCTGGGTCGCGAGCGGCATCAGGAAATTGAGGCAACTGACTTGGGACGACAGGCCGTGGTTGGCATGCCGGTGCCAGGCAATGCGGTGGGCGCCGAAGTAGGCAATCGCGTCTGCCCGAATGCCCGGAGCTAGATTCAGATCTTTGTTCTGTGGCAGCAGGCGATAGTCGGAGCCGCCGTGTCCGGCGACACCGGGCGGCAGGTGCTCTGCAAAATAGGCACTCTGGGCAACGCGCTCGCCGGTGATGAAGTGGATCATTAGCCACTCTCCGCCAAATCAGGCAACCGCGTCCACAAGTCAATGAGTTGAAGCAGTTGGAGCGTTCACCAGCCTCCGCCAAACTCGGCGGTAGGCGTGCATCAAACCACCGACCGTCTGATACGGCGCATCGAGATACCTCCGCCGACTTGGGCGCAGGCCAACCGATGGGCGCATCAACCCAAGCACCTATTCTCTGGCCAGCAACCCCGACCCTTCCAGGTTTATGCTGAGTCGACCTTCCGGTTCCACTGCTCCTGAATTTGTGCCACGAGCAACGCCACTTCGCCCCAACCCGCCAAACAGCCGCCCCCACTCCACCGCAATGCCAAGCCCAGCAGCGCCACCCCTCAAGGAGCCGGCCTGATATCCTGCAACGGCAGCAACCCATTCGCCAGCAGCGTCACCCCCTGCACCTTGCGCGATACCCCCAGGATGTTCCGGATCGTCCAAAGGTAGATCAGCGGCAAATCCGTCTGCACCTGCGTCCAAAGCTGCCCATACATCGCCCGCCGCTTTGCCGGGTCACTTTCCGCCCGAGCCTGCTCCAGCAGCGCATCCGCCTTCGGATTGGAATACTTGGCGATGTTCAGCCCGCTCCCCGTGTGCAGGAACGCATACGAGTCGCTGTCCGGGTCCAGCAGCCCCGACCACCCGCCCAGCGTAACGTCGTATTCCCCCCGTATCGTCGCCGCCAGCACCGCGCCGAACTCCGCCGCGGTCACCCGCACGTCGAACCCGGCCTCCGCCGCCATCGCCTGGATCACCTCTCCCGCCTGCACCCCCTGTGGAGTATTATATACCAGCAAATTCACCCGCAGCGGCGTTGCCACCCCGGCCTGCTGCAGCAGCGCCCGAGCCGCCGCCACGTCATGCGGCGGCATCGCCACCTCCGGCGCATAGTATGGGCTGGACGCCGAGATCGCCTGCGCCACCGGCTCATACATCCCCGCAAACACCACCTGCGACAGCGCCGCCCGGTCCAGCGACAACTGGAACGCCGCCCGCACCCTCTGGTCCCGCGCCATCGGCGTCATCCCGGCCAAATTGACCGTAATCGCCCCATACCCCAGCCCGGCCACATCCACGACCCCGAGCCTCGGGTCCGCCTTGGCCGCCTGGGCATCCAGCGGCGCCACCTCAGCAATATCCAGCGCCCCGGCCTTCAGGTTCGCCAGCCGTATGCTGCTGTCCGGCATCACCCGGTAGGTCACCCGGTCGTAATGGATGCGCCCGGCGTCCCAATACCCCGGGAACCGCTCCAGCACGATCCGGTCCTGCGCCACCCGCTCCACGAACCGGAACGGACCGGCGCACACCGGATGCAGCCCGAAATCCTTGCCCGCCGCCTCCGCAGCCTTCGGGCTGACCATCATCCCCGCCCGGTCCGTCAGCACCGCGATGAACGGCGAGAACGGCTGCTTCAGCACCACCCGCACCGTCAGCGGGTCCACCACCTCCACCCGCTCCATCGCCCCGATCTCGTTGCGCCGGAAGCTGCCGGGCAGGTTGACGTGGCGCTCCAGGCCATACTTCACCGCCGCCGCATCAAACTTCTCGCCATCCGCGAACACCACCCCGGACCGCAGATGGATCAGCAGCGTGACCGGGTCCACCTGGTCGTATCCCGTCGCCAGCACCGGCACGATCGCCTGCTTGGCGTCGAAGTCGAACAGCTTGTCGCACATCGCCGTCATCACCAGCGTGCCGACATAGGTCCGCGACAGCGTGGGATCGAGGATGTCGGGATCATCGCGCATCCCGATCCGCAGCCCCGTCGCCTCCCCCTGAGCCTGGGCATGTGCCCCAAACCCCAGCATCATCAGCGTCAGCAACAAGCGCCGCATCACCATCCTCCGACTTCCCACCCCCCAATGCACGAACCTTGCCACCCCCGTCCTACTCCCTCTCCCTCCGGGAGAGGGCCGGGGTGAGGGAAGCCGCAAGG
>CAXTDP010000740.1:0-3258 GCA_964242295.1 uncultured Acetobacteraceae bacterium
CAGGCGGCGGCATCGGCCGAGCCATCGCGCTGAGCCTCGCACGGGCCGGCGGGCGCGTGGCGCTGCTGGACCGCGACGAGGCCGGGTCGGCTGAAACCCTCCGGCACCTGCAGGATGCCAGCGCAGACGCCATCGCCGTAGCCTGCGACGTGTCGGACCCAGGAAGCGTCGCCGCCGCGGCGGAGGCGGTCAGCCGCCAGCTCGGCCCCTGCGGCGTGCTGGTCAACAACGCCGGCCTGCTGCGCCCCGGTCCGCTGGCGACCCTGACCCCGGCGGAGTGGAACCTGCTGCTGTCGGTCAACCTGACCGGCTACTTCCTGTGCGCCCAGGCGTTCGGCACCCAGATGCGCACGCGGGGTGGTGGTGCCATCGTCCACATCGCCTCCATCGCCGGCAGCCACGCGACCGGGTTCGGCGGCGCCTACAGCGTCGCCAAGGCGGGGATCGTCATGCTGTCCCGCCAGCTTGCGACGGAGTGGGGCGGCGACGGCATACGCAGCAACGTCGTCAGCCCCGGCATGATCCTGACCCCGCTCAGCCAAGCCTTCTACGACGACCCCAAGATCACCCGGCGGCGCAGCGCCGTCATCCCCGCCGGCCGCATCGGCCAGCCCGACGACATCGCCGAGGCGGTGCTGTTCCTCGCCAGCGCCCGCGCCGCCTACATCACCGGCGACGAGATCACCGTGGATGGCGGCTTCACCCGGGGGATCATGGGCCTGATCCCCCGGCCGGGCTACGAGCGGTGAAGCGGGCCGCCGTCATCGGCGCGGGCGCGGCCGGCCTGTGCGCCGCCAAGCACCTGCTGGGCGCCGGGCTGGACGTGACGGTGTTCGAGATGGGGTCCCGAGTCGGTGGGCTATGGGTTTACGGGAACGACAACGGCCTCAGCCCCGCCTACCAGTCGCTGCACCTGAACTCGGAGAACCGCGTCACCGCCTACGCCGATTTTCCGTTCCCGGACGGCACGCCGCTGTATCCCGACCATGCGCAGGTCGCGGCCTACCTCCATGCCTATGCCCGGCACTTCGGCGTGCTGACGCATATCCGCTTCTGCTCCCCCGTCGCGTCCGTGCGGCGGGATGGCGCGGAATGGCGCGTGGACTTGGGGGACGGCACCAACGCCGCATTTGACGCCGTCGTAGTGGCGAGCGGCCATCAGGGCGTGCCGAAGCACCCTCCCTTCGCGCGGGACTTCGGCGGCGAATACCTGCACTCCCACGCCTACCGCGTGCCGGAGCCGTTCCGCGGCAAGCGGGTGCTGGTGGTGGGCGCCGGCAACAGCGCCTGCGACATCGCCGCCGACATCTGCCCGGTGACGGCCTGCTGCGTGATGGCGGCGCGCTCCCCGGTGCTGATGATGCCGCGCATGTTCCTGGGCGTCCCGACCGCCCGCGTGCTGGCGCGCGTCGAGAAGCCCTGGATGCCCTGGCCGGTGCGTCGGCGCATCCGCGAACTGATCTCCCGCATGGCGCATGGGCGGATGGAGCAGTGGGGGTTCACGACGCCTAAGACGCGGACGCACCCGGCGGGGCACCACCTGCTGATGGCGCAGTTCGTCTGGGGGCGGGTGGCGGCCAAGCCAGGGATCGCCGAGGTGCGCGGGCGGGAAGTGCGGTTCGCGGACGGCAGCGCGGCGGAGTTCGACACGATGATCGCCGCGACAGGCTACGAGGTGGATTTGCCGTTCCTGGAACCGGAAGCATCGCCGGTGCGGGGACATTGGCTGGACCTGTATCGCCGGGTGGTGCGGCCGGGGCAGCCCGGGCTGTACTTCGCCGGGTTCTTCAACGTCACCGGCGGCGGCAACATACGGATGATGGACGATCAGGCGGCGTGGATCGCCGCGCTGGAAACCGGCCGCGCCGGGCTGCCGGACCAGACGGCGATGGCGGCGGACATCCAGCGCGAGCGGGCCGGGATCGCGCGGCTGTATCCGGACAGCCCGCGCTATGGGCTGGAATTGGACCCGGTGCAGTATCGCCGGGACCTGGCGGAGGTGCGGCGGCAGCGGGCGTAGGGCTGGCCTGTTGAATGGGTATCGTACGGCGGCCAGGCCTGGGATCACGCAGGCGCGCGTGAGCAGGTCGTGCGGCTGCAATGGCCAGGGCTCGGTCCCACCTGTGAACGTGGCGGAACGTCGCCCGATATGCAGGGGCACAGGATTCCGCCATGACCCATTCTCTGCTCCCGTCACCCCTGCCCTTGCCTCCACCCCTGCGGCGCTGGACCGAGGCTGCCGCCCAGGCCCTGCTGCAGCCACAGGGCGCTCCGCCCGTTGACTTCACGCAGCCCCACGGCGAACAAGCCCTCGCGGGGCCGGACTCGATCGCATGGCGGGTTTTCAAGAACCCGGTCGCCCTGTTCGTCGGCGGCGTCGCTGCGGTGATCCTGGAGTTGGCCGAGCCGAGCGTGCGCACCGGGGTCTGGGAGCACTCGTCTTTCAGCAGCGATCCCGTGCGCCGGCTGCAACGCACTGGTCTCGCGGCCATGGTCACCGTTTATGGCGCGCGCAGCGTCGCGGAACGGATGATCGCGGGTGTCGTGCACAAGCATGAGGCGATTGCAGGCGAGACGCCGGCGGGCAAGGCCTACCGCGCCAACGATGCGGTCCTGCTGACCTGGGTGCAGGCCACCGCCTGTTTCGGCTTCGCCGAGGCTTACAGCCGCTACGTCCGTCCGCTCGGCGCCGAGGAGTTCGACCGGCTGTGTGCAGAGGGCCTGCCCGCCGCCCGCCTGTACGGCGCGCTGGATGCGCCGGGGTCCCGCGCCGAGTTGGACGCGCTGTTCGCCTCCATGCAGGACCGGCTGGAACCCTCGCCCGTCGTCTTCGAGTTTTTAGGCATCATGCGTGACGCCCCGGTTTTCCCGGTGCCGCTGCGGCCAATGCAGCGGATTCTGGTCCGTGCGGCAGTGGATATCACGCCGGGGCGGGTGCGGGACCGGCTCGGGCTTACGGAGGCTTACGGGCTGCGCGGGTGGGAGCGTACGCTGGTGCGGCGGCTCGGCAGCCTATCCGACCGCGTCATGCTGCATTCCGGCCCGGCGGTGCAGTCCTGCCTGCGGCTCGGGCTGCCAGCGGACTACCTTTACCGCAGCTAAAGACGCCCGAACGGCATCGCCCGACGTCACAATACGCTTGCGAACGGTATGCTTGCTGTTATTCTCCGGCAACAATGCTCCCCATCAGAGGGAGCGAGGCGACCGGCGTGCAGCCGGGGCCGCCATCCGGGAGGGATCAGGCATGGTTACACGGCG
>CAXTDP010000741.1:0-3256 GCA_964242295.1 uncultured Acetobacteraceae bacterium
ATCGCCTCCAGGATCGCATCGGCCGCGAACGGCGGCGGCACGTAGATCGCGCTCGCATCCGCGCCCGTCGCCTCGCGCGCCTCGGCCACCGTGTCCCACACCGGCAGGTCCAGGTGCCGGCTGCCGCCCTTGCCCGGCGTCACGCCGCCCATGACCTTGGTCCCGTAGGCGATCGCCTGCTCCGAATGGAACGTGCCCTGCGCCCCGGTGAACCCCTGGGTGATGACCCGGGTGTTCTCGTCAATCAGCACGGCCATTATGCGGCTTCCTTCACGGCGGCGACCACCTTCTGCGCGGCGTCGGCCAAGTTGTCGGCGCTCACGATCGGCAACCCGGACCTGGCCAGGATGTCCTTGCCCAGCTCGACGTTCGTGCCCTCCAGGCGCACCACCAGCGGCACCCCCAGGCTCACCTCCCGCGCCGCCGCCACCACGCCCTCCGCGATCACGTCGCAGCGCATGATCCCGCCGAAGATGTTGACGAGTATCCCCTCCACCTGCGGGTCGGACAGGATGATCTTGAACGCCGCCGTCACCCGCTCCTTGGTGGCGCCGCCGCCGACGTCGAGGAAGTTCGCCGGGCTGCCGCCATACAGCTTGATGATGTCCATCGTCGCCATCGCCAGCCCCGCCCCGTTCACCATGCAGCCGATGGTGCCATCGAGCGAGACGTAGTTCAGGCTGTAACGGCTCGCCTCCAGTTCCTTCGAATCCTCCTCGCCCTCGTCGCGCAGCGGCTCCAGGTCGGGGTGGCGATACAGCGCGTTGTCGTCGAAGCTCACCTTGGCATCCAGCGCCACCACCTCGCCGGCGTTGGTCACCACCAGCGGGTTGATCTCGACCACCGCGCAGTCCAGCTCGATGAATGCCTTGTACATCGCCAGCACGAACCGGGTGAAGGCGCCGACCTGCTTGCCCTGCAGCCCCAGCCCGAAGGCGAGCTTCCTGGCGTGGAACGGGAACACGCCCGATGCCGGGTCAACGGCGACGCGCATGATGCGCTCGGGATGCTCTTCGGCGACCGTCTCGATCTCCATGCCGCCCTCGGTGCTGGCGATGATCGTGACGCACCCGGTTTCACGGTCCACCAGGAGCGACAGATACAGCTCGCGCTCAATCGCGCAGCCGGCCTCGACATACACCCGGCTGACCCGGCGCCCGGCGGGGCCGGTCTGCTTGGTGACCAGCACGTTGCCGATCATCGCCTCGGCTGCTTCCCGGGCCTCGGCCGGGGACTTGGCCAGGCGGACGCCGCCCTTGCCGTCCGGCGCGCCCTCGAAGCGGCCGGCGCCGCGGCCGCCGGCGTGTATCTGCGACTTCACCACATAGACCGGACCCGGCAGCTTGCTCGCAGCCGCCTCCGCCTCAGCAGGCGTCCAGGCGACAAAGCCCGGCAACACAGACACCCCGTAGCCGCGCAGCAGCTCCTTGGCCTGGTATTCATGGATGTTCATCGTGTCGGCTCCGATTGCACCAAATGCGCGGCGGCGAACCCTGAATGCCTCAGCCGCCGTGCCGCGGCAACCCTGGCCGCCGCCGCGCTTTGGCGTGCGCCAAGGGAGACTATGCATGAAGGTGTTCTTATACGTGTTCGCGGCCTGCTCCGGCCTGCTGAACGCGGTCCAATCCGGCTGCAACTCGACGCTGGGCAAAACCATCGGGCAGATGCAGGCGGCCATCGTGATCGGGCTGGTGACGACGGCGAGCGCAGTGGTGTTCGGCCTGGTGTCGGGACAGCTTGCATGGCCCGGCGCCGAGAAACTGGCCGCAGCCCCCTGGTGGGCGTGGTTCGGCGGGGCGATAGGAGCGATCTTCGTCCTGTCGCAGTTGTTCGTGGCCGCGCAGGTCGGGTCCGGGGTGTTCATCGCCCTGACCGTCACGGCGACGGTGGCGATGTCGCTCGTGCTGGACCATTACGGGCTGCTGGGATTCGACGTGCGCCCGGCAAGCTGGGGCCGGATCGCGGGGCTGCTGTTCATGGTCGCCGGGCTTGGGCTGATCGCAAAGTTCTAGCACGGCTCGGCGCCAAGCCGCGCCAGCCGCTCGTCCGGCCGGATGCCAGCAGGGTCAGGCCCGGCAGGCCGGCACCGCGGCCTGCCTGCGCTCTGCTCCAGGCGTCCAGTCTTTGTTACAATCCGGACACACGACAGCAACGCAGCGACGGTAAAACGCCCGATCACTTGATGATTTGGAGGCCGGATAATGTTGCGAGCGGCAATCGCAGGAGTTTTGAGCATAGGCACGGTCGTAGCCGCATCTCAGCCCGCACATGCCTACTGGACGCAGTGGGGCTGGCGGGAGCCGGTGGTCGTAGTGCCTCGGCCAATGCCGGTGTATGGGCCGCCCATCTACCGGGGGCCGCGCCCGGCATTCTGGATACGGCCGCACTATGACCGGTGGGGCCACTTCATCCCGGGACACTGGCGGTAAGCGCCGCCGTCACCCCAGCCGGTGCGGCCCTGCGCGGACTGCTTGCGGCAGGCCTGATTGCACTCGCGCTGCTGGCCTAGCGGCCGACCCTCGCATTCAGGAACGTCCGCACGGCGGCATTGAAGGCGGCGGGCTGCTCCAGGTGGGCGAGGTGGCCGGCGCCGGGCAACTCGACGTATGCCGCGCCCGAGATGCGTTCGGCCATGCGGCGCATCCCGGCAGGCGGGGCGTTGCGGTCCAGGCTGCCGGCCAGCACCAAGGTGGGCACCTGGACCCGCGGCAGCGCGTCCCGCAGGTCGAAGCCCGGCAACGCCAGCACCGTGTCGCGGTAGGTGCTGTCCGGCGTGCGGGCAAAGCACTCGCGCGCCAGAGCCATCCCATCGGGGTCCGGATTTTCCCCGGCCTGCTCCGCCACGATCCCGTCGGCAAGCTGCGCCATGTCATGCCCGGCATCCAGTGGTCCCAGCCTGTCGCGGATAAAGCCGTCGGCCCAGGCCGGGTCCTTGCTGCCGAAGCTGGCGCTGGTCTGCGCCAGCACCACGGCTCCAGCCGCATCAGGCTGGACCGACAGCAGCCGCTGCACCAGCATCCCGCCCAGGCTGTGCCCGACCAGCACCGGACGGTCCAGCTCCAGCTCCCGCAGGAAGCCAGCCAGCGCCGCCGTCAGCGAGTCCATGCTGACCAGCTCCAGCGGCGCCGAACCGCCGTAGCCCGGCATGTCCCATGCAATGGCGCGGCAGGCATCGCGCAGGCCGTCGAGTTGCGGCAGGAACCCCCGGGCGCCGCCGCCGATGCCGTGCAGCAACACGACAGGCACGGCGTCGCGC
>CAXTDP010000742.1:0-3255 GCA_964242295.1 uncultured Acetobacteraceae bacterium
CTGACCCATGCGCCTTCGTGCTGCCGCGGCCCTGCTTGCCGGTGCCGCCGTGTCCGCCGTGGCGCAGCCTGCCTCGGCGGCCGACCACGATGCCTTCTACTGGCTCGGCAGATTCAACAAGGCGTCGCTGGTGATGACGGTGGAGCAGGGCATCGTCCCGCGCGCCCTGGCTGCACCCATCGCGTCAGCCGTGCAGGGCGTAATCGCCGACGGCGATGCAACCGGCGGCAAGCGCCCGGCCGACTACCTGCAATTGGAACCGCTGCTGATCGCCCGGGCTGGGCCGGACGTGACGCGGATGCACTCTGGGCGCAGCCGGCAGGACATCCTGGCCACGACCCGGCGCGAGATGATGCGCGAACAGGCGCTGGCGTTCCTGGCCGCTTTGGATGCGGCCCGCGCCGACCTTCTGGCGCTGGCGGAACGGCACCGGGACGCGATCATCCCGGCCTACACCAACGGGGTTCAGGCGCAGCCCACCACCTTCGGCCATGTCATGCTGGCTTATGCCGCGTCCTTTGCCCGCGGTGCGGAGCGGGTGCGCCAGGCTTGGACGCGGCTGGACCAGTCGCCGCTCGGCTCGGCGGCGCTGGGTACGTCCAGCTTTCCCGTGGACCGGGCGCGGCTGGCCGGCCTGCTGGGCTTCGCGGCGGTGGCGGAGAACAGCTACGACGCCAACCAGCTCGCACCGTTCGACACGGAAGCGGAGATGGCGATGGTGGGCAGCCTGTTCGCCGAGGTGGCTGGGCAGTTCGCGCAGGACGTTCACACGCAATATGCCCAGCCGCATCCCTGGATGATGCTGCAGGAAGGGCGGCTAACCGGCCCCAGCAGCATCATGCCGCAGAAGCGCAACCCGTATGGACTGAACCTGCTGCGCCTGCAGGCGAGCACGACGCTTGGCCTGGCAGTCGCCTACCTGATCGAGTCGCACAACGTCGTGCCGGGGATGCCGGACTATAAGCGTGACGGAGCGGAGGGGGCGGTTGCCGCGGCGACGCAGACGGCGCAGCGTTTGTCGGACGTGCTGGGCGGCCTGGTGCTGGACGAGGCGCGGGCCGCGGCGGAGGTGGACGCCGATTGGTCCACCACGACGGAGCTGGCGGACACCCTGCAGCGGGAAGCGGACGTCCCGTTCCGCTTGGGCCATCACTTCGCCTCGGACCTGGTGACCTGGGGCCGTTCGCATGGCGTGACACCGTCCACGGTGCCGTATGCGGAAGCGCAGCGGCTTTATCAGCAGGCGGCAAACGCGACGGGCCAGGCTGCGGCCACGCTGCCGTTGGACGAGGCCCGGTTCCGCGACGTGCTGGGCGCCCGCAACATGGTGGAGTCCGCGAAGGGCACCGGCGGCCCGCAGCCGGCGGAGCTGGCCCGGATGCTGACAGAGGCCAGGGCGGCCCTGGCGGCGGACGATGCTTGGCTGGCGGAGCGGCGGGCGGCGCTGGCCGCGGCGGACGCTAGGCTGGATGAGGCATTCGCCGCGTTGCTGCCGGGTGATGGACGCCGCCCTTGAGTTGAGGACCGACCGGGGCGGTCGCGGGCACGAGGAGGATGCGACGGCGGAATTCCAACCCGCCCGCCACCCGCTGGGTGGTTCGGAGATCACCGCGGGCGCAGCGGCCTACCCAACAACCGCCTGCGTATGCCGGGCGATCACCGCCTCCTCGTCGGTGGGGATCACCCAAGCCTCGACCCGGCTGCCAGGCGCGCTGAGCCGGGCCGTCCCGCCACCGGCGTTGGCGGCGTCGTCCAGCACCAGGCCCAGCCAGGACAACGCGGCGCAGACTTCCGCGCGCACGCCCGCATCATGCTCGCCGATGCCGGCCGTGAACACGATCCCGTCCAAGCCGCCCATGCCGGCGATCAAGCCGCCGGCGCATCGCACGATCCCGTGCACGAACAGGTCAACCGCCTCCCGCGCGCACGGGTCGCCGCTGGCCGTCAGGTCCCGCATGTCGCCGCTCAGCCCGGACACGCCCAGCAGGCCGGACTGGTGGTAGAGCACGTCCTCGACCTGGTCCGCCGACATGCCGCGGGACTGCATCAGGTAGAGCACGGCGCCGGGGTCCAGGCTGCCGCAGCGGGTCGCCATCACCAGGCCGTCCAGCGCGGTGAAGCCCATCGTCGTGTCCAGGCTCCGCCCATCCCGCATCGCGCACAGGCTGGCGCCGTTGCCGAGATGCGCCACCAGCACGCGCCCGGCGGCCAGGCCCGGCGCCAGCTCCCGCAGACGGGCGGCGATGAACTCGTAGGACAGGCCGTGGAACCCATAGCGGCGCATCCCGGCGCCGCGCAGCGCCCGCGGCAGGGCCAGCCAGGTCGCCACCTCCGGCATGGTGCCGTGGAACGCCGTGTCGAAGCATGCGGCCTGCGGCAGGTCCGGCCGCGCCTTGGCTACGGCGCGCATGGCGGCGATGTTGTGCGGCTGGTGCAGGGGCGCCAAGGGAACCAGGGCCTCCAGCGCCGCGATCACTTCCTGCGTCACCCGGACCGGCGTCACGAACTCGGTGCCGCCATGCACCACCCGGTGCCCGGCCGCCCCGATGGCGGTGCCGTCCAGGTGGCCGCCGATCCAGTCCAGCAGGCCCGGCAAGAAGTCCTCATGGGTCGTGCCGTGCAGGCCCGGCGCGTCCAGGTGCCGCCCGTCCTGCTTCGCCTCCGCCTCCGGATGGGTGCCGATCCCCGAGACCTGTCCGCGCAGCATCTCGCGCGGGCCGTCGAACACCGAGAACTTCAAGCTGCTCGACCCGGCGTTGAGTGTCAGGACGGCGCCCGGCAACTACGCCGACCCTGGCCAGCGCCAATCGCGTATTTCCGGCAGGTCCTCCCCATGCTCGCGCACATACACCCGATGCTCCTGCAGCCGGTCGCGCAGGTGCTGGGACAGGTGGGCCGCCGGGTCGCGCAGGCGTTCGACGCGCTCGATGGCGGCCAGCGCCAGGTGGAAGCGGTCCAGTTGGTTCAGCACCGTCATGTCGAAGGGCGTCGTGGTGGTGCCCTCCTCGATGAAGCCGTGCACGTGGAACCGCTCCGCCCGGCTGCGCCCGTGCAGCAGGCGATGAACCAGCCACGGGTAGCCGTGGAAGGCGAAGATCACCGGGCGGTCCGTAGTGAACATGCTGTCGAACGTCTGCTGCGGCAAGCCGTGCGGATGCTCGGTGGGCGGCTGCAGCGCCATCAGGTCCACGATGTTCACGACGCGCACGGTCATGTCCGGCAGGTGGTGGCGCAGCAGGTCCACGGCGGCCAGCG
>CAXTDP010000743.1:0-3253 GCA_964242295.1 uncultured Acetobacteraceae bacterium
CTGATCGCCCTCGGCAGGGATGCCGCCCGTGCCCGTCTTGCACTGGTCACTCGCGTCCGGGGCATTGGGCGGCTAGGGTCCGGGCCATGAACGCCATCAAGCCCGCCGCCCGCTACCCCGCCATGGACGACCCGCAGCAGCAGCCGCGCTACGTGGGCATCCCGACCTTCTTCCGCGCGCCGGTCGCGCAGGAGCTGGCCGACGCCGATATCGGCCTGATCGGCGTGCCCTTCGACGGCGGCGTCACCAACCGGCCCGGCGCCCGGCACGGCCCGCGCGAAGTACGCAACCAGTCCAGCCTGCTGCGCCCGGTCAACACCGCCACCGGCGCCACCCCCTTCGCCGACCACCGCGTCCGCGACCTGGGCGACTGCTGGATCGAGCAGCCCTATGCCCTGGAGGGCGCGCTGGGGGAGATCGAGGCGTTCTACCGCCGGGTCGTTGAGGCCGGGGTGACGCCGGTGACGTGCGGCGGCGACCACTCCATCGCCTTCCCGATCCTGCGCGCGGTGGCGGCGGACGGCCCAATCGGCATGGTCCACATAGACGCGCACGGCGATACCGGCGACGACTACATGGGCAGCCGCTACCAGCACGGCACGCCGTTCCGCCGGGCTGTGGAGGAAGGATTGCTGGACCCCGCCCGCGTCATCCAGATCGGATTGCGCGGCACCAGCACCGTGCCCGGCAGCCTGTGGCAGTTCTCGGAGTCCAGCGGCATGAGGGTGATGCCGATGGACGAAGTGCACGACCGCGGCTGGCGCTGGGCGGTGGAGGAGGCGCGGCGCGTGGTCGGGGATCGCCCTTGCTACCTGTCGTTCGACATAGACAGCCTGGACCCAGTCTGGGCGCCCGGCACCGGCACGCCGGAGGCCGGCGGCCTCACGATGATCGAGGCGCAGCGGATGGTGCGGGGGCTGATGGGCCTGGACGTGGTCGGGGCCGACATGGTGGAGGTATCACCGCCGTTCGACGTCGGCGGCCTCACGGCATTCCACGGGGCGGGGATGCTGTTCGAGATCCTGTGCGTGGTCGCGGCGGCCCGGACGGCGCGGCAGGAGGCATAGGCCTCGCATCCCTTTTCACGGCCGCTACGGCAGCAAAAGTGCTCTGGCTTCCTCTCCCTGCGGGAGAGGGTCGGGGTGAGGGAAGCCGCAAGGACATAGCTTCACCCGCTCAAAAACCGGCATCTTTGGAAACCGGCATCGCCCTGTCCAAGGCAAGTTGCGCGCTAGCTGCCTCCCTCACCCCAACCCTCTCCCGGAGGAAGAGGGAGAAGAAAAACCCTACTCCCCCCGGAACACCGGCCGGCGCTTTTCCATGAATGCCGTCCACCCTTCCCGGTAGTCCGCGCTGTCGAAGCAGGCCGCCACAGCCGCATCCACCGCTGCCACGTCCCGCACGCCCTCGTCCCGCAGCACCTGCTCCACCACCAGCTTGTTCCCCCGCACCGACAGCGGCGCGTTGCCGGCAATCCCGCGGGCCAGCGCATCCACGGCGCCGGCAAGCTCGGCAGCGGGCACCACCCGGTCCACCAGCCCGATCCGCAGCGCCTCCGCCGCGGTGATCCGCTCCCCGGTCAGCAGCAGCAGCTTGGCTTGGGACGGGCCGACCAGGGACACCAGCCGCCGGGTCATGCCGAGGCCATAGACGATCCCCAGCCGCGCCGCGGGAATGCCGAAGCTGCTGCCCTCGCCGGCCACCCGCAAATCCGCCTGCATGGCGATACCCAGGCCACCGCCCAGGCAGAATCCCTGGATGCGGGCGACCAGCGGCTTGCTGAACCGGGCCATCGCTTCCCAACCCCGCCGGGTCAGGGCGTCATACTCGCGCTGCGCCGCCGCGGTGCCCCGGCGCTCGCCGAACTCGCTGATGTCGGCGCCGGACACGAAGGCCTTGTCCCCGGCACCGGTCATCACCGCCGCACGGACCGCCGGGTCCCTGTCCCAGCCGTCCAGTATGGCGGCCAGGCCGTCCCACATGGCGACGGAGATGGCGTTTCGCCGTTCCGGCTGGTTGAAGGTCAGCAGTCCCACCCCGTCCGACACCGACGCCAGCAGCTTTCCCGACGCATAGTCCATACCCTGTCCTGATGCGTAGTCCATGCCCAGTCCTCATGCTTTCCACAGGGATGTTGACACGTCCGGCCCGGCCCTCCCAGGGTCCGGCATGATCCGACGTTGCGCGCTCTTGCTCCTCATCATCCCGGCACTGGCCCTGGCCCAGCCGGCGGAGGTGCGGCACGAGCCGGTGGACTCCAGCGACGCAGCCCCGATCCTGGGCCGAACGGTGCTGGACCCCTCGGGCAAGCCTGCCGGACGGATCGTGGACGTCCTGGTGGACGGATTGGGTGCCACGCGCGCGGCGGTGGTGGACTTCGGCGGCTTCCTTGGCATCGGCCAGCGCCGGGTCGCGATCTCCTGGAAGGCGCTCCATTTCAACCCGGCGGATGGCGGGATCATCCTGGAACTGTCCGCCGACCAGATCGCCGCCGCCCCGGACTACAAGGCCGGAGGTGCCACGATGATGGCAGCGCCTCCGCCAGCCCCCACGCCACCGCCGCCGCAATGACGCCGGACGCCCCCCTTCGAGTCCATGAGCAAGTGTCCGGCCACGGAACGCCACCGCGGCGGGCCATTGCGGCGGCAGGGCACCGCGTGGCGGCGCGGCACCGCGTGGCTGGATGGGCCAGACACCGGCAAGGCAACCCCAATCCTCCTCCAGCCGCCGCGGCGTCGCACCCTCCGCGATGAAGGAAGACGCGGCAGTGCGGCCCGCCGGTACCAAGACCCTGGACGCGCTGAACGCACTGGTCGCCGGCGGCCAGACCGGGTTCGGCGCCTTCATCGCGGTTCACCTGACGGCGCAGGCCTGGACGCAGGGCGACATCGGCGAGGCGCTGGCCATCGGCACCATTGCGGCGATGGTCAGCCAGATCCCGGCCGGCGCGCTGGTGGACTGGATGCGGAGCAAGCGCCTGGCCATCGCCTCCGGCGCCGCCGCCATCGCCGCCAGCGCGCTGCTGTTCGCCGTCACGTCCGCCCGCTTGCCGGTGCTGGTGGCAGAGGTGCTGCACGGCTTCGCAAGCTGCATGATCGGCCCCGCCATCGCCGCCGTCAGCCTGCAGTTCACCGGCCATGACCGCCTGGGGGAACGGCTGGGGCGCAACGCCCGCTTCGCCTCCCTGGGCAGCGCCGTCGCTGCATTGGCCCTGGGCGGCATCGGCACCTGGGTGTCCGGCAATGCGGTGTTC
>CAXTDP010000744.1:0-3251 GCA_964242295.1 uncultured Acetobacteraceae bacterium
CTCACCCCGGCCCTCTCCCGAAGGGAGAGGGGGGAAGGCAAGCGTATCTTGGCATGTGCAGTCACCCCGGGCGGAGAAAGCTCCTAAACCCCTACGCCGCCACACGCAGCGGCTGCGGCACCAGCGGGCTGCTGACATCATGCCGCCGGCCCCCGCGGAGCGAAAAGGCCGGCGCGATCATCTCGGATGCCGTCACCTTCACGCCGCTGTTGTCCGCCAGCTCGAACCGTCCTGGCAGTACGTCCAGCACCGTCACGTCCGCCTCCCGGCCCACCTGCAGGCTGCCGATCTCCTCTTCCAGCCGCAGCATCTTGGCCGGGTTGCTGGTCACGGTCGCGAGGACCTGCGGCAGCGTCATGCCCAGCGCCAGCAGCTTGGTCATCGCATTGGTCAGGTTAAACGGCGCAACGCCGAAGAACGGGTTGGCCGCGCGCTGCGCCCCATCCTTCGCCGCCTCTGGCACCCGCACGTTGTAGCCGTGCATGTCCGCGCCCAGCGTGTGCGGCACGATCCCTGCGGCCAGCACCTTGCGCGCCATGTCGAACGAGAAGTGGGAACCGTGGCCCACGTCCACCGTCACCCCGCGCTCCAGCGCCGCCCAGACCACCGGGTGCACCTCGCCGGTTTGGGCCGAGATGAAGCCGCCGGGGTGGCGGGTGAACGGGTGGGCCAGCACGTCGCCAGCATCCATCAGCGGCACCAGCTCGCGCACGACCTCGTCGGGATCAATCGTCACGCCGTCCTTGGCCGGCCAAAGCTGGCCCAGGTGGATATACAGCGGCAGCCCGGCGCCCCGGGCGATCTGCTTGCCGATCTTGATGACCTCCAAGCCCCAGCGCGACGCGCCGCCGATCTCCGCATGGGCCTTGATGCCGCGCACCAGGTCCGGGTTCTCCCGCGCGGCACGGACGGTGTGCTCCACGTTCAATTGCCCCGGCCCATACAGGTCGGGATACAGGTGCCCCTCCAACCCGCCGACCAAATAGGCGGAGATGAAGCACAGCACCCGCGTCTTCGCCGGCTCGGCGATGAAGGCGCGGAAGCCGGGGATGGTCATGCAGCTCGGTCCGCCCTGGTCCACGACGGTGGTGACGCCGCTGTCCACGCCGACCATGTCCGCATTCAGGCCGAACTTGCCGGTGACGTGCTGGTAAACGTGCCCGTGCGTATCTATCAGCCCGGCCGTCACGACCTTGCCCGACACGTCTGCCACCACCCGCGCAGCGTCCGCCGGCAGCGCCGGCTCGATGGCGGCGATGCGGCCGTCCCGGATGCCGACGTCCGCCACGCCGTCGCGCCCGGTCGCGGGGTCCACCACACGGCCGCCGCGTAGGATCATGTCCAAACCTGAAGTCATGCGTGCCTCCTGCTGGCTTGCCGATGCAAGCCGTCAGTATGCTAACGGCTTTGGCCCGGCGCAAGAAATTCGGCTGGCGGTCAGGCGACGTTCGACGGTCAGGCGACGTTCACCCAAATGCGGCCGTTCTCCACGCGCACCGGATAGGTCCGCAGGTCCGGGCACTCGGGGCCGCGGGTCTTGCGGCCGGTCGGCACATGGAACTGTCCCTGGTGGCGCGGACAGTTGACCAGGTCGCCGTCCACCCCGCCCTGGCTGAGCCAGGCGGCATGGTGCGGGCACACGGCAGCCGTCGCATACGCGGCGCCACCGATGTCATAGAGCAGCATGGCGATACCCTCGGCCTCGATCTCCATGAGATGCTGCTGGCCAAGTTCAGTGGAGGAAGCGGCGTCCACCCACCTGGACATCATCGTGCCTGGGAAGTGCCTGGCCGCTTGGTCCCGCACCTGGGGAACGGTGGGCAGGGCCGGTAAAACTCCGGCCCGGTCCGGGAAGCAAGCCACAACGCCCGCCTAAATAGAAAGTGTTCCGAAAATTGTGGTTCGTCTCCCAGAATGGGGCATCTTTCATCCACGGCGGGTCGTCGTTCCAATGTAGAACTTGTACCAAACGCCATCTGCTCTGACCGTTTTCTCGATAACCCTCGTAGGGCGTATGAGCGAAGCGTCATACGCTGTCCCACAACATTGCGTTGTGGCTGTAAGCACTGAAGGTTGTCTGCCCTGCAAAGGCCGCCGACACCAGAACGGTCAAAGCAAATGGTTGTTAGTGCTATACGGGTCGGCGAGGTTGGCCGGACCGTGGCAGCTTGGCTGGCGTAACCACGTTTCCCACCCCTTACCGCTGCCTTCGCTTCTCGGCCGAGGCGATGCGTCGAGTCCAGATGGACGTTCAAGGCGGCCCACCATCGCGATGCAGCAGGATCGCGCCGGTATCCAGGACCTCCGCCTGCCATCCCGGCGGCACCAGCGTCGTCGCGTCGAGTTGGGTCACGATGGCGGGACCGCGGAATGCCGCCCCAGCCCCCAGCTTGTTCCTGTCCAACACCGGCACTTCGTGACTGCCTCCCGCGAAATGCACGGTCCGCACCTCGTCCGGGTCCGGCATCGGCGCTGCGGCCAGGCGCTCCGCCGCTGCTGCCGGCATCTGGCCAGTGGCCTCGACCCGCAGGGTCACGAACTCGGCCGAAGCGTCCATCGTAAAGCCATACAGCGCCTGGTGCGCCGCCCTGAACGCCGCGAGGGCCGCCGCCTCCGTCCCTTCCCACGGGATCGCCAACTCGCCGCCCTGGCCTTCATAGCGCATCAGGGCCACGGCCTCGCAGGCACGGTCCGCTTCGGCCACCTGCTCCGCCGCGAGCCAAGCCGACGCCTCCTCCCGCAGCGCCGCTAGTGCCGCGTTGATCGCGGCCTCGCTGCCGGTCCCCGTCTGCGGCAGAGTGCGGTGGAACTCGGCTTTCAGGTCGGACTGCAGCAGCCCCTCCGCGCACAGCAGGCCCGGCGCGGGCGGAATCAGCACCGCCGGGATGTCCAGCAGCGCCGCCAAGGCCACGCCGTGCAACGATCCCGCGCCGCCGAACGGCACCAACGTGAAGCTGCGCGGGTCCCATCCCCGCTCGACCGACACCACCCGGATCGCACCGACCATGTTGGTGTCGGCGATCGCCAGGATGCCCCGCGCCGCCTCGTGCAAGCCCAACCCGAGCGGGTCCGCCACCTCGCGTTGGATCGCCGCTGCGGCTGCAGCCGGATCAAGCGTCATCCGCCCACCCAGCAGGGACGGGGGCAGATGGCCCAGCACCAGGTGGGCGTCGGTCACGGTCGCCGCCGTGCCGCCCGCGCCGTAGCAGGCCGGACCGGGATCGGCCCCGGCGCTGGCCGGCCCCACGAGC
>CAXTDP010000745.1:0-3220 GCA_964242295.1 uncultured Acetobacteraceae bacterium
GTGTTCATGGTGTCCTGGCGCAACCCGGACGAGAGCATGGACGGCATCAACATCGAGGACTACATGGACTTCGGCCCGTTGGAGGCCAGCGACGTGGTGCGGGAGATCACCGGCAGCGAGACCGTCAACGTCATGGGCTACTGCATCGGCGGCACCCTGCTGGCGATGACCCTGGCCTACCTCGCCAACAAGGGCGACACCCGCTTCAACTCTGCCACCTTCATGGTGTCGCTGCAGGACTTCACCCGCGTCGGCGACACCGCGGTGTTCATGGATGACCCGGCGGTTGACCTGGTCGAGCAGCAGATGATGCAGCGCGGCTATCTCGACAGCCGCAGCATGTCCAACATGTTCAACCTGCTCCGCTCCAACGACCTGATCTGGTCCAACGTCGTCAACAACTACCTGATGGGCCAGAAGCCGCCGGCCTTCGACCTGCTGTATTGGAACAGCGACGGCACCCGCATGACGCGGGCGGCCCATAGCTGGTATCTCCGGAACACCTACATCGAGAACAATCTGATGCACCCGGGGAAGATCGAGCTGAAGGGCGAGCATCTCGACCTCGGCCGGGTGACGCTCGACGCCTTCGCCGTGGGGGCGGAAAAGGACCACATCGTGCCGTGGGACGCCGCATGGCGGGTCACGCAGCTTCTGGGGGGCAACGTGCGCTACGTCCTCGCCAGCAGCGGCCACATCGCGGGGATCATCAACCCGCCGGGTGGCAAGGGCATCTACTGGACGACGGAGCCCGGCGAGCGGTTCCCGACGGCAGAAGCCTGGCATGCCGCGACGAAGAAGCACAACGGGAGCTGGTGGTCGGACTGGACGGCCTGGCTGTCCCAGCGGTCCGGCGAGGTGGCGGCGTTGCCGCCGTTGGGCAGCAACGCGCATCCGCCGATGGAGGATGCGCCGGGGACTTACGTGCTGCAGAAGTACTGAGCGGCCCCACTCCTCTTCCATGTAGGGCAGGGAGCCGGAGCGCTCCCTGTCACGGCCTGGCGCCGCAGTTTGGCGGATTGCGGCCAGTTCCCATCCTGCCTGGCTTGCGCCATTCATCTGGCGCAGCGCATGCCCCCAGTCCCGCGCTGCCGGGCAACTCATCGCGAACCGCCACGCCACCGTCGGCACGGACTCGCCCGCCTCCGCCGCCCTCAGCACACGCTCTGCACGTCCATCGGACGGGTCCAAGCCACCATACTCATCCCTGGGGTCAGGCATATGGGGCGAAAGCGGCTGGCCCGCACGCAAGGTGCGCCATCGTCGGTTGCCGCTTTCGGGCAGCCATCGAATGGTGAATTGTAAACCATAAGTATGGACTTGTTATATTTGGTCGGATTTAACAACAAAAGCAGACATTGTTGAAATGTAACGGACGTTTTACAGACGTTCTGGCCAATGTCAGCAAGCATCTGATTTCTTTATACGGCACAAGCATTGCAGAGGACTGCCTGACTACTCACAGTCAACTTGCACGAGATTGGAACTAGGACATGACTGCGCGTCTCACTTTGTCAGCGATCACCGTGGCGGCGCTGGCATTCCTGACCACTACCGGCGCCCAGGCCCAGCCTGTTCAAGTCGGCAGCTTCTACAATACCGGCGTGGACAACACGCAGACGGTGCAGGGAAATTATGCCATCGAGACCCACTACGTGCTCGTCGCGACCCCGGACGGCAGCACTCCCGGCGTGCGCGTGGCGACGTCGGCCAACGGCTTCCCGATCCCGCCGTGGGTCGGCGACAACGGCGTCTCCGCCTGGATCGGCCCGAACTCGGACGCCGCGCTGAACGGTGCTGGCGGCCAGTACGACTATCAGACGACGTTCGACCTGACCGGATTCGACGCCAGCACTGCCGCCCTGAACGGCCTGTGGGCGGCCGACAATTCTGGCGATGACATCCTGATCAACGGAGTTTCCACTGCCCAGCCGGGCGGCGGCGGCTTCGGTGGTTTCACCAGTTTCTCGGTCGCCAGCGGCTTCATCAATGGCCTCAACACGATCGACTTCCTCGTGACGAACATTAGCGGTCCGACCGGGCTTCGCGTCGAAGGCACGCTGACGGCTGATGCCGTCGTCGCCCCGGTGCCCGAGCCAATGTCGCTGGCCATCCTCGGCGTCGGCCTTGCTGGCGCCGGTCTCATCCGGCGCTTTAACCGAGCCTAAAACGTAGTCTCTCCCAAGCCGCCGGGCCGAGATTGGCCCGGCGGCCGCCATCTGGCGCACCCGCGCCCGCCTGACGGCCAAGCCAGCGTAGCGCCGCCTCTCTGCCGGCACCGAAAATGGCCGTCCACCGTGCCGCCCGGCGGCAAGTCCTGCGACAGCGCGGTCCCCTGGCATCCGGTGCCCGGGGGTATAGATAGTCCCGTTGACGGATGTGGCGACTTCTACAAGACGTGCCCCCGGCCGCAGCCGCCTGCTGCTTTGGCTTGACGCTTCCTGACGATGACTTGCGGGCCGGCGTCGGCACCAGTTGAGGGTTAGGGCGGGACGCCTAGGGCCGATGCCAGCCGGTCCCAATCGGCAGCGGTGCCAGGCAGGCCGAAG
Source organism: uncultured Acetobacteraceae bacterium (assembly GCA_964242295.1). Lineage (GTDB taxonomy): Bacteria > Pseudomonadota > Alphaproteobacteria > Acetobacterales > Acetobacteraceae > DASWOJ01. The sequence continues at coordinate 2,550 of CAXTDP010000745.1, forward strand.
CGCAGCCGCGTCGGCGCCTCGGCGAAGCTGCGGACCAGGATGCCGGCCCGGCCCAGCCGGCTGGCCCACCCCGCGGCGTCCGGCATATCCGCAAGGCGGAACAGTGCGGTGCCGCCGACGACCGTCATCCCGGCACGGTGCAGCAAGCCGTCCAATGCCGCGGCATCTGCGGACAGTCGCCGTCCCGCATGGTCCCGCCAGGCCATGTCCGACAGGGCGGCGACGCCGATGTGCAGCGCCGGGCCACTGACGGCCCAAGGTCCCAGGGCCGCCCGGATGCGCCCGGCCAACGCCGGCTCGGCGAGCGCAAAGCCGAGCCGCAGGCCGGCCAGCCCGTAAGCCTTGCCGAACGAGCGCAGCACGACGACGCCGGGCAACGGCAAATGCAGCGCCAGGCTGTCCTGCGGCTCGAAATCGGCAAATGCCTCGTCCACGACGAGCAGCGGACGCCGCCCAGCAAGGTCCAGAAGATCCCGGCCGGCAACGCGCCGACCATCAGGGTTGTTGGGATTGCAGAGAACTAGCGCCGCTTCCCCCTCTCCCTCCGGGAGAGGGCCGGGGCGAGGGGGTCTTGAGGCGCCACCCTGTCCCATAGATGAGCGCGCCCATGCGGCGCCTTCAGCGCCCCGCTCCGCAGCCAAGACCCCCCCCCCCCCCCCCCCCCCCCCCCC
>CAXTDP010000746.1:0-3220 GCA_964242295.1 uncultured Acetobacteraceae bacterium
GCCCGCAGTGGCATGATGTCGCTCCCCTGCCAGCGCATGGATGGCAATGTGCGAAGACACCGCGGCGGCACGGCCTGCAATGTAGGGAAGCTGCGCACCGGGATTGCCGTAGTAAGCTACTTCAGTTGATGGCAGCCCTACGGCGTGGCATGCCAGTCCGCCAAGCGAACGACCCTCGACCGGCCACGCCCTGTCTATCCGCCAGGCCGGGTGCCGGCACGGGGAAGCGGATAAGGATGACCTGGTCGACCTCGCCATTGGTCAGCCCGGCGCAGGGCGATGAGAACGCCGTCCTGGAACCAGTTCTGGCTCCGATTGCTTGAGATGGAACTTGGCGGTCTTGGGCCGGCGAGCGCCGGCCCCCTCTGATTCAGCCTTGGATGGCTGCCTTCTGCGCACCTTCCGCCAGGCTGCTGGAGTACTCATCGGCTTTGTAGATGTCCGAGACGATAGACTTCAGCTTGCTTGCTTCCTCGCCCATCCCCAGTGCCTCGGCGTAGGCCGCAACTGTTCCAAAACCAGCAAGGCCATAGTGTGACATGCGCTGGTATTGGGCGATCAGCTCCAGATCGCGCAACTGCGGCGGCAAGTCGGACTGCAAGGCATGCTGCGTGGCCTCTTGAATCAGACCCTGCATGCCCGGGCAGGGACTATCGCTGTCCGCATCCATCATCGCACGCAGCGCCTGGGTATGCTGGGCGATCCCGCTGACGGACTGCCCGAACATCTGCTTCAGCTTCGGGTCTGTCGCCTTGTCGCTGAACGCCCGCATGACCTTCTGCATCTGGTCGTTGGCTGACCAAAGGTCCCGCATGTCCGCAGTGTAGAGTTCTTTGAGGTTGCTCGGTGCTGCTGCCATTTCACGCTCTCCAGGCTTCTGTCGCTCGCCCTAAATCGCGAGCAGGCGACGAACGTCCGGGCATGTGCTCGGTTTGGAAGCTGTCTGGTTGGTGATCGGCCCGCTTCATATACGGCTTCGGGCAACCAGGCGGCGGTCCCTAGAAGCCAAGGGAGCTGCGCCGGCGGCCCTTGCCGGGACTTGGCACCAAGTCGGCCGAGACCTTACCGCCGCAGATTGGCGGCAACGCCACCGATGAAGCCGCTCAGGGCGTCGCCCGCGATGACGCCGCCCGCGAACACCTCCATCTCCGCCTGTGCCGGTGTGCCTCGAAGGCGTCCATAGGCCAAGCGGCAGGCGACCCCGACCAGCACGGCCCAGCCGGCTGCCGGGAACAGGATCAGCAGCCCCGTCGCGAACAGCACGCCAAGCTGCCGCTTCGGCCCGCCCAGGAATTGCAGCAACGCCCCTGGCACGGCCCACAGCAGCAACTGCCACGCCACCCCCGGCGTCGCCCCGGCCTTGATGGTGGCGACATAGACCTTCGCCACCGGCGCCACGAGCCCCTGCGCGAAGTAGGACTTGTAGGACAGCAGCACGACAACCCCTGCGACAACGAACGCGAACATCGCCGCCAGATACTGCTGCCAACGCCCTTCCGCCTCGAATGCCGGGTCGGTGCCTTGCCCACGCAGCAGGAACCCGGCCTTGAGATCGTATCCCATGTCGGCGAACGCCGGCCCGGTCGCGGCGGAGAAGCCGACCAGCAGCGCCAGGGACACCGGCGGGAAGCCGATCAATATCCCAATGATGAGCGTGATGAGCGCCACGGCGAACGCCGGGAACCAGCCGGAGTGCATCGCCGCCAACCCGACGATCAACTCGTGCACGAGCGCGGCGAAGGCGGCATACAACACGAAGGCGACCAGCATGGGCACGGACAGCTCGGCCGCGATCCCGCCGCTCAGCGCGATCAGCACGGCGATGCCCAGGTAGGCCACAGCACCCAGCCCCAGGTCCCGCCGCGGCCCGGCGTCCGATCCTGCCCCGCCGCGCCGGCCCACCACCAACCCGACCTGCACCAGCGCCACCAGCCCGGCGCCGATCATGATGCCGTGCGGGATGAACGCCTTGGCCATGTCGCCGCCGGGCAGCACGCCGGAGAACAACTGCGTCGAATAGCCGCGCAGCAGCAGCCCGATGCCGAACATCGTCAAGGCCCATGCGTTGCCGATGAAGGCGACGCCGAAAGCCGACATGGGTATGCCGAGGAACCCGGTCCCAACAATCCCGGCTGCCAGCCCGCCGCCCAGGATCAGCACGCGGCGTCCACCCTCGTCTCCCGCCCGGATCGCCTCCGCCGCCGCAACGCCAGGTGGCCAGGCGCCTTCCGCCGGGAAGACACGGCTGCCGAACAGGCGATACAGCATCGTCGCGTCCACCAGCATCGCCAGCGCGACGCCGCCCAGCAGCGGCAGGACCAGGTCGCCGCGCCCGAGCAGGAATGGGATGCCAATGGGGAGCAGCAGGCTGTTGCCGGCGCCGAAGGTGGCAGCGGAGATTGCGCTCTGCGCCAGGTTCTGCACGTGGATGGAGCGGTAGCGTGCAAATGCCCGCAGAGGCACCCGCGCCAGCCCCATCGCCACAAGCGCGCCGACGATGGAGGTGTTCGCCGTGACACCCAGCGTCACCAGCAACTGCATGCCGATGATCGCGCCCACGACGCATAGCACCGCCAGCAGCGCCAACGTCGCAGGTTCGAAGATCGTGGGATGCCGCGTTGGGGCTGCGGCGATGGTTCGCGGCGGGGCTGTGTCCACGGGTTGGATTCCTTTACTCGGCTGCGCGGGCCGGGGCCGTGCCGTAGGCGTCGCGGGCGGCACGGTCCCGCGCCCGCCCGCAAGGGTCGCCGAAGCCGGCGCCGCCGGCGAACACGACCTCCGCCACCTCATCGGTGCGGGTCAGCGCCACCAGCTCCCCTGCCCCGCAGTCCCGCAGCAGCGTGCCGTCCGGGGCGCGTACCCCGGCGAAGGCGCGCCCACCAGGCAGCCCGCTGGCCAGACCGGGCAGCACCGCCTTCGTGCCCTCCGGGAACAGCGCCGCCAGGGTCGGCAGTCCGTCATCGTGCAGCTTGCGGAAGCGCACACGCTGGCCCAAGCCGCCGCGCCCGGCGCCGGGGCCGCCGCTGTCGGTCAGGAAGGTCTTCTCGACGACCAGGACCGGCACCCGCGCCTCGAACACCTCGATCGCCGTGTTGGCGGCGGAGGTGGGATACAGCAGCCCGGACTTGCCATCGCCGTGGGCGCTGCCGCCCTGGCCGCCGCCCATGAACAGGTGGTCGGCGTAAAACTGCCCGGCCGCGTCGGTGCCGGACACGTTCAC
>CAXTDP010000747.1:0-3212 GCA_964242295.1 uncultured Acetobacteraceae bacterium
GGCGCGCATATGGCTGCGATCATGAAAGCCGGGCGCTTCCACACCTGCCGCCTGCAATGAGCCCGGCCATCGAGACGCGACGCCCCGAGGGCAGCCGACCCTTGCGGAAGTTCGTCAGGCCGTCACCGCTCGTGTGCCCGCCTTCTGCGTTGATGGCTGTCTGGTATCCGCTTTTCCACCCTGCACGCCCTGAAGCGGACAGGCCGAAGCCGTCTATTTGCGTGAAGACACAGGCCGCTGCCCGGGTTTTAGGTCACGTCTACTATCAGAAGGCACGCGTATAGCGACTGGCAGGCTGCTTGAGGCCAAGGTTCTGCCGCAGGGTATTCCCCTCATATTCCGCCCTGAACAGCCGGCGTTCCTGGAGGATCGGGATGACGGTGTCAACGAAGTCGTCAAGATCCGTCGGCAGCACTGAGGGCTGGATCAGGAAACCATCGACCGCCCAGCCGCGGAACCAGGCCTCCATATGGTCCGCCACCTGCTGCGGCGTGCCCACCACGGAGTTCTGGCCACGTGCGCTGCCGAATCGCTGATAGACCTGGCGGAAGGTCAGCCCTCCCCGTGCCATGGCCACGACGACACGGCCTTCCGATCGCCCGTTGCGTAGGCCGGCTTCCAGGATGGTGTCTGGCACGGGCCGGTCGGGGTCGCACCCGGAAAGATCCACGCCGCCGAGTGCGGTGGACAGGATTGCGCGCCCGACATCCTCATGGATCAGCGACGCCAGATAGGCCTGCTTTTCCAGGGCTTCCGCTTCCGTGCGACCCAAGATCGGGTTAAGCCCTGGCATCACCTTGATATCCTCTGCCGAGCGTCCGTGAGTGGCGGCGCGGGCCTTGAGGTCACGCGAGAAAGCCTGGGCCGCTTCCAGCGAGTGGAGCGGCGAGAACACGATCTCCGCCGTCGCGGCTGCCATATCGAGTCCCGTGCCGGATGCGCTCGCCTGCGCGAAAACCGGGTGGCCCTGCGGCGGACGTGCCATGTTCAGCGGGCCACGCACGGTGAAGTGGGCGCCCTTGTGGTCCAGCACGTGCAGCTTGTCCGGGTCGAAGTATTCGGCCGTCGCGCGATCGCGGGTGAACGCGTCGTCGTCCCAGCTATCCAGCAGCCCACGCACCACCTCCACGAACTCCACCGCACGCGCATAGCGCTCGGCATGGCCGAAATGTGCATCTCGGCCGTAGTTGAGGGCCTCGTCCTCGTTGGAGGAGGTGACGATGTTCCAGCCCGCGCGACCGTCGCTCATATGGTCCAGCGCCGCCAGTCGGCGGGCCAGGGTGTAGGGCTCGTTGTAGCTGGTCGTCGCGGTCGCGACGAGGCCGAGGTGCCGGGTCACGGCGGCGATGCCGGCCAGCAGCGTCAGCGGATCGAAGAAGGCCATGTACTGGGGCCACCGGCGCAGTGCCCGCAGGTCGCCGCCGCGGACGGCCACGGCGTCGGCCAGGAACATTAGGTCGAACTTCCCGCGCTCGGCGGTCTGCGCGAGCTGCGCGTAGTGGCGGAAGTTGGTCCCGGCATCCAGTTGCGCGCCCGGATGCAGCCAGGACGCGACATGGTTGCCGGTAGGGTGGAAGAACGCTCCCAGCCGCATGGTGCCGCCGCGCACGCTCACGCGATCACCAGGCAGTCAGCCGGCGACCAGCGTGCCGTCACCACCTGCCCCGGCGCCAAGGCCGCCGCTTCCGCGCTGGACGCCACCGCGATCAGCCGCGTGCCGGCGGGGGTAGCGAGGGTGTAGTGCACCGTGGGGCCGGTGAAGACCGCGGCTTCGACCCGGGCCGCCAGCCCGTCGGCGCCGCCCGCCGGGTCCAGCTTCACCCGATCCGCCTTCACCACCGCCAGCACGGCAGCGCCCTGTACAAAGCCTTGGCCGATCCCATCCAGCACCTCGCCATTCGTCGTCCGCACCGTCACAGCAGTCTCCCGCACCGTTTCGACCACGCCGGGCAGCAGGTTCGCCTGGCCGATGAAGCCCGCGACGAACGGGTCGGCCGGACGGGTATAGACCGCCGCTGGCGTGTCGAACTGCACCACCTTTCCTCCCCGCATGACCGCGACCCGGTCGGCGATGGCCAGGGCCTCGCTCTGGTCGTGCGTGACGAACAGCGCCGTCACGCCCGTGTCCTTCTGCACCCGGCGGATCTCGTCGCGCAGCGTTTCCCGCAGCCCCGCATCCAGGTTGCTCAGCGGCTCGTCCAGCAACAGCAGCCGGGGGCGGAAGGCAATGGCGCGGGCCAGGGCGACGCGCTGCTGCTGCCCGCCGCTGAGCTGCCGCGGCAAGCGATCGGCCAGGCCTTCCAGCCGCACCAGGGCCAATGCTTCCCCCACCGCGGCGGCGCGGCGGGAACGGGGCACCCCCCGCATGCGCAGGCCGAAGCCGACGTTCGCCGCAACCGTCATGTGCGGAAACAGGGCGTAGCTTTGGAACATGAAGCCGATGTCCCGCCGCTCCGGTGGCAGCCGGCTCACATCCGTACCGGCCAGCCGCACGGTGCCGGCGTCCAGCTCCTCGAAGCCGGCGACAATCCGCAGGGTCGTGGTCTTGCCGCACCCGCTGGGACCCAGCAGGCACACCATCTCGCCGGGCCGCACCTGCAGCGACACGCCGTCCACCACGGCTTGCCCGCGATACCGCTTGGCAATGCCGTCAAGCTCCAGCGCGTCAGCCAAGCCGCACCCGCGACAACAGGTTGACTGCCATCGCGGCAATGGCGGCGATCAGCATGACCAGGGTGGCCACCGCCGCCACAAAGGGATCGATCCGGCTCTCCATGTAGGCGAACACCACCACGGGAAGGGTTGCCGTGCGCGCCGTGGTCAGGAACATCGACAGCGGCAGGTTCACGAAGGACAGGACGCAGGACAGCACGAACGCCGCCGCCAGGCTGGGGCGCAGCAGCGGGATCGTCACCAGCCAGGCGGCCCGCAACGGCCCGGCGCCCAGGGAACGCGCGGCTTCCCCGACGCTGGCATCCAGCCGGGCCAGGCCGGCCAATACCAGGCGCACCGCCACCGGCAGGACGAACACGGCATGGGTGCCGATCAGCACGCCCAACCCGAGCGAAACGCCGGCGAGCTGGGCCATCTGCAACACCGCCAGGCCCACCACGATCTCCGGCACCAGCAGAGGTCCCATCAGCACCGTCACCCCGGTATCGCGAATGGCCGGCCGCATGCGCCGCAGCGCCAGGGCCGCCGCGAACCCGGCC
>CAXTDP010000748.1:0-3211 GCA_964242295.1 uncultured Acetobacteraceae bacterium
AAACGATAGCGCGACGACGAAGCGCGTGAAGCTCGTCATCATGACGAGCAGTCCCGGCGCGAGCGACAGCACTGTGAGGATCGCCACCATCTGGACGATCCGTCCCGTTACCGCGCCACTCCCGGCGGGGATAAGGGAGGCCAGATCGAGCGTCTGGGCGGCGACCGGCGCCGCCAAGCGGCCATCGCCGGCACGCGGGCTGATGCCGAGGTCGGCCGAAAGGTCCTCCGCCCCAAAGCACAGCCCCAGCAGCCGTGCCGGTGCGCCGGTGTAGTCCATCCTCATCAGCGACGCCGCGGTTTCCGTGACCAGGGCAAGCACGCCGATGCCGCCAACCGGCAGCCCGGCCGCGGTTTCCAAGGCTTCGAGGTGGTGATCCAGCGCATGCAGGTCGTCCGGGCCGCCGCATTTCGGCAGCATTACGGCTGCCGGCCGGGCAGGAACGGCGGCGGCCAAGTCGAGGAGATACCAGGGCGTGCCCCGTGGGTTGACGCGTATGACGATGCCGGGGCGGGATAGCGCCGGCACGGCCGCGGCGACGGCGGCCCGGGCGGCATCCTTGCCCTCGGGTGCCACGCTGTCCTCCAGGTCCAGCACCACCCCATCCGCTGGGCCGGCAGCGGCCTTTTCGATCTTGCGGGCGCTATCGCCCGGGGCGAACAGCAGGCTGCGGAGCCTCATGGATGCAGGCACTGGCATTCTCCCACTAGCATCCTCCTATCGGGCGCAACCCGCCCTGACCATCCGCATGACATCCGTAACGATCGCCAGGCGCAGTACGCGTTAATGCGTGCTTCAATCTTGCGCCGAATGTGCCGATATGCAAAGCAGGCAGCCAAGGAATGCAAAAATTGGGGAGCGTCGCGGTGGAGGCTACAGGGCCAGACGCCATTCTAGAAACGTCGGGCATGACACGGGAATTCCGTGGCTTCATCGCCGTGAACAACGTGGACCTGCGGGTTCAGGAAGGCACGATCCACGCCCTGATCGGCCCCAATGGCGCGGGCAAGACCACCTGCTTCAACCTGCTGACCAAGTTCCTGGCGCCGACCCGCGGCGCCATACGCTTCAAGGGCCAGGACATCACCGGGCAGAAGCCGGCCGACGTTGCGCGGCTCGGCCTGGTGCGGTCGTTCCAGATTTCCGCGGTGTTCCCGCATCTGACCTCGCTGGAGAACGTGCGCCTGGCATTGCAGCGCGCGCGCGGCAGCTCGTTCGATTTCTGGCGGTCGGAAACGCTGCTGCGCCAATACGACGACCGTGCCCGCGACCTGCTGGCCGACGTGGGCCTGTCCGAATACGAGGAAACCCAGGCGGCGCTGCTGCCCTATGGGCGCAAGCGCGCCCTGGAGATTGCGACCACCCTGGCGCTGGAACCGACCATGCTGCTGCTGGATGAGCCGACGGCCGGCATGACGCACGAGGACGTGGACCGCGTGGTCGCCCTGATCCGCCGCATCCGCGTCGGCCGCACCATCCTGATGGTCGAGCACAACCTGAGCGTCGTCGAGGGCCTGTGCGACCGCATCACCGTGCTGGCCCGCGGGCAGATACTGGCTGAGGGCGACTACGCCGCCGTCAGCTGCAACCCCGACGTGGTCGCCGCCTACCTGGGGTCCCCCGATGCTTGACGCCGCGACACCCGGCGGCCCGCCGATGCTGCAAGTCTCCGGCCTGGAAGCCTGGTACGGCGAAAGCCATGTTCTGCACGGCGTGGACTTCCAGGTCGGCGAGGGCGAGGTGGTCGTGCTGCTGGGCCGCAACGGCGCCGGCAAGACCACCACCATGAAGAGCATCATGGGCCTGGTGCCACGCCGCCGCGGCAGCATCCAGTTCCGCGGCCACGAGACCATCGCGATGCGCCCGGACGGCGTCGCCCGCGCCGGCATCGCCATCTGCCCGGAGGAGCGCGGCATCTTCTCCAGCCTCAACGTGACCGAGAACCTGATGCTGCCGCCGCAGATCGCGCCGGGCGGCATGAGCGTGGCCGAGATCTACACCCTGTTCCCAAACCTGAAGGAACGCGCAGGCAGCCAAGGCACCAAGCTGTCGGGCGGCGAGCAGCAGATGCTCGCCATCGGCCGTATCCTGCGCACCGGCGCCCGGCTGCTGCTGCTGGATGAGCCGACCGAGGGCCTGGCGCCCGTCATCGTGCAGCAGATCGGCAAGACCATCCGCGAGATCAAGGCGCGCGGCTACACCGTGCTTCTCGTCGAGCAGAACTTCCGCTTCGCCGCCACCGTCGCCGACCGCCATTACGTGATGGAGCACGGGCGGATCATAGACATGATCCCCAACAGCGAGCTGTCCGCCAACATGGACAAGCTGCACGAATACCTCGGCGTTTAGCCGGCCAAATTGACTGGAGCTGCTTCAATGACGCTATCCCGCCGCACCCTGATTGGGTCCGCCGCCGCCCTACCCGTCCTGGGCGGCCATCGCGCCCGCGCCCAGGCTGGCAACACGCTGAAGCTTGGGGTGCTAACCGACCTTTCCGGCACCTACCGCGACGTGGGCGGCCCCGTGTCCACCGCCGCGGCGCGTCAGGCGGTCGAGGAGTTTGCCAGCAAAGGCTTCACCGTCGAGGTCATCCAAGCCGACCACCAGAACAAGACCGACATCGGCGCCGGCATCGCCCGGCAGTGGTATGACCGGGACGGCGTGGACCTAATCCTGGACGTGCCGAACAGCGGCGTCGGCCTCGCCATCGCCGGCGTCGCGAAGGACAAGAACAAGGCTTACATGAACAGCGGCTCCGCCAGCTCGGACCTGACGGGCGCGCTGTGCAACGCCAACACCATCCACTGGGCCTACGACACCTACGAGCTGGCGAAATCCACCGGGTCGGCGACGGTGAAGGCCGGCGGCGATAGCTGGTTCTTCATCACCGCCGACTATGCCTTCGGCACCGCGTTGCAGCGGGACACGACGGACTTCGTGACGCAGGCGGGCGGCAAGGTGGTCGGCAGCGTCAAGTATCCGTTTCCTGGCACGACCGACTTTTCCTCGCTGCTGCTGCAGGCGCAGTCCTCGGGCGCCAAGGTCCTCGGCCTTGCCAATGCCGGGGCTGATACGGTCAACAGCATCAAGCAGGCGCAGGAGTTCGGCATCAACCAGGGCATGAAGATCGCGGGCCTGCTGGTGTTCATCAGCGACGTCCACGCCATCGGGCTGGAGATCGCCCAGGGCCTGCTGCTGACCAACAGCTTCT
>CAXTDP010000749.1:0-3204 GCA_964242295.1 uncultured Acetobacteraceae bacterium
ACGGGGCCGAGCCTGCGGGAAAGCATCACCGCGACCACCAACGCCGCCTGGTATATCGTCGTCTATGGCACCAGCGCCATGCTGCTGCTGGCCCACGCCGACGCCGTGCTGGCGCTGCCGATCCTGCTGTGGTTCGGCGGCTACGCCCTGTTCCTGCGCTACTTCATCCCTCGTTTGCGGACGCGGTCGCGCCTGGTGTCGGAGGTGCGCTCGGCGCTGACGGGGCGGGTCGTAGACAGCTACACCAACATCCTGACCGTCAAGCTGTTCGCCCGGGCGCGGGACGAGGACCGCTTCGTTAGGGACGGCGTGGACGAGCATACCGCGGCGATGCACCGGCTGTTCCGGATGCAGACGCGGTTCGGGCTGACGCTCGCGGCGATGAACGCGACGATGCTGGTCGGCGTCGGTGGCGTGGCGCTGACGCTGTGGTCACGGGGTTCCATCGCGGTCGGCACGGTGGCGACGGCGCTGCCGATGGCCTGGCAGATCAGCAACATGGCGGGCTGGGTCGCCTTCAACATCACCCAGATCTTCGACAACGTCGGCGTGGTGCAGGACGGGATGAAGTCCATCGCCGTAGCGCAGGGGATGCCGGACCCGCCGGGTGCGCCCGAGCTGCGCGTGACGGAGGGCGGCATCCGGTTTGAGGATGTGAGTTTTGGATATGGTACGGTGCGCGGCGTGCTGCATGGGCTGTCGCTGGACGTGGCGCCTGGGGAGCGCATCGGCCTGATCGGCCGCAGCGGCGCCGGCAAGAGCACGCTGATGAACCTGCTGCTGCGGTTCCATGCGCCGGAGGCTGGGCGTATCCTGGTGGACGGGCAGGATATCGCCGGGGTAACCGCCGAAAGCCTGCGCGGCGCCATCGCGGTGGTGACGCAGGACACGTCGCTGCTGCACCGCTCCATACGCGACAATATCCGCTATGGCCGGCCGGACGCGTTGGAGGCCGACGTGACTGAGGCGGCGCGGCAGGCGGAGGCGCTGGAGTTCATCGAAGGGCTGGAAGACTGGCAGGGCCGCACCGGGTTCGACGCCCAGGTGGGGGAGCGCGGCGTCAAGCTGTCCGGCGGGCAGCGCCAGCGCGTCGCCATCGCCCGGGTGATCCTGAAGGATGCGCCGATCCTGGTGCTGGACGAAGCCACGTCGGCGCTGGACAGCGAGGTGGAGGCGGCGATCCAGGGCCAGTTGGATGCGCTGATGCAGGGCCGCACGGTGATCGCCATCGCCCACCGCCTGAGCACCATCGCCCGCATGGACCGGCTGGTGGTGCTGGATGAGGGCCGGATCGTCGAACAGGGCACCCATGCGGCGCTGCTGGCGGCGGGCGGCGCCTATGCCCGGCTGTGGGCGCGGCAGTCCGGGGGGTTCGTGCAGGTGGCGGCTTAGGGGTTGCTCCTTCTCGCTTCGGGAGAGGGTTGGGGTTAGGGATGCCGCACGCACGAAGGCTTCATCATCCCAGCGGCGGCGCGATGCTTCGACAAGCTGATTTTGGTCTTGCGGCCTCCCTCACCCCGGCTCTCTCCCGGAGGGAGAGGCAATCAGGCTTCTGCCTGCTCGGTTTCCGGGTCGGCTGCACCTTCGTCGCCCGTGGCGCTTTCTGCAGCGTGGCGCATGCGGGCTTCTTCCAGGTCCAGCTCCCGCTCGATGCGCCGCCGGGCTTCGTCGGTGATGGCGCCGGACAGGTATAGGGCGGTGATCTGCGCCCGTTCGGCGCCGTTCAGTTGCAACTGGACCGTGGCGTTGTCCGCCACCGGGCTGCCAGCCACGTGCAGGCTGGCCGTGCCTTCAAACTGCGTGCGGCGGTCCATGTGGCGGCGGCGCAGGGCGGCGATCACCGAAGCTGGGGCGCCCTTGGCCTCCAGCGCATCCAACTGGGACAGCGCGGCGTTCACGCCCGCAATGCGCGCCGCGACCTCCCGAACCTTGTCCTCCGCCGCCTCGGAGGCGCCGGCGTCCGCCAGGCCCAGCCGGCGGATCACCGCCGGAAGCAGCGTCCCCTGCCCTACCAAGGTCACGAAGATGACGCAGAAGGTGGTGAACAGGATCAGCCCCCGTTCCGGGAACGGCTGCCCGTCCACCTCCAACGGGATGGACAGGGCTGCCGCCAGCGACACCACGCCGCGCAGCCCGGTGAAGCCGATGAGGAACGGCACCTGCCACGGCGGTGGCGGGTCACGCCGTCCGATGGCCGGGATGCGCCGCGGCAAGTAGGTCGCCGGGAACACCCACACAAAACGCACCAGCACCACCACGGCGCTGACCGCCGCCCCCGCCAGCAGCAGCCGCGCTCCGCTGCTGTCCTGCAGCCCGTCCAGCACGACACGCGCCTGCAGGCCCGTCAGCAGAAACACCAGTCCCTCGACCAGGTGGACCACCAGGCCCCACACGAAATAGCCCTGCAGCCGCGTTTGCACCGAGATGAAGCGCAGCCCGTTCCAACTCACATACAGCCCGGCTGCGACCGCCGCGATCACCCCGGACCCGCCTAGGGCATGCGGCGGCCAGAATGCGAAGTAGGGCACGAGCAGCGCCAGCACGATCTCCACCTGGGGGTCGCCCACCAGGCGGCGCAGCCGCAGGCTGGCCCAGCCCAGCAGCATGCCCCACAGAATTTCGCCCACGACGATGGCTACGAAGGTGACTGCCGCCTCCGGCACGGACACGCCGCCGGTCCGGACCGCCGCAACGGCGAACGAGAACAGGATCAGCGCGGTGGCATCGTTGACTAGGCCCTCCCCCTCCAGCACCACCAGGATGCGCCCCGGCAGGCCGAGGCGGCGGGCAATGGCCATGGGCGCCACGGCGTCCGGCGGGGATACGACGGCGCCGAGCACGAAGCCCACCGCCCAAGGCACGCCCAGCAGCAGGTGCGCAGCCGCCGCCACCGCCGCCGCGGTGAACAGCACGCATCCCACCGCGAGCAGCATAATCGGCCGCAGGTTGTCGCGGAAACCCGGCCAGCTCATGCCGACGCCGGCGGAATACAGCAGCGGCGGCAGCATCAGCAGCAGCACCATGTCCGGGTCGATGCTGATGCGGGGGATGCCGGGCACGAAGGCCAGCACGGCGCCGGCCAGCACCAGCAGGATGGAGTGCGGCAGGCCCGCCCCTCGCGCGCCTGCGGCGACCAGTGCGGTTGTCGCGGCCAGGCCAAGGCCGTTCAGGTAAAGCGGGTCCATCCCGCGCTAACCCGGCACC
>CAXTDP010000750.1:0-3200 GCA_964242295.1 uncultured Acetobacteraceae bacterium
TCTGGTCTGGCACGTTGTATGTGCGCTTCGCGTCGAACGACATCACCCACCCCCGCTGGCTTGAGCCGCGTCGCCGCCGAGATGCGGCGCGCAGGCCGGCCTCTCATCGCAGGAACCACGCCGAATTCGCCACCAATATCAAAGCGCGGGAGAACCAGCTTGACGGACGCTATCTGACGTCTCGCCCGTTGCAGGCTGCTGCAGCGCAGGCGGGTCATTCGGCTCGTTTGTGCCTCTTGCCAATGGCGAGTCAGACTGGCTGATCAAGGCTCACAACGTTCAGGGAGAGCCGTCATGGTCGAGTTCGACATTCTTCTCACCTACGCGGCAGTCGTACTCGGCCTGTTTCTCATCCCAGGGCCGGCGGTGCTGCTGGTGCTCAGCCGCGCAGCGGTTGGCGGCCAGCGGATCGGCATAGCCACCGGGCTTGGCTGCGCCTGCGGCGATCTGCTGCACACCGCCATGGCCACTGTCGGCTTGTCAGCTTTGCTGATGACCTCCGCCCTTGCGTTCGGCATGGTCAAATACGTGGGCGCCGCGTACCTGATCTATTTGGGCATCCAGGCGCTAAGGGCAAAGAGCGGAGCTCTGGGCTTCGCTCCCGCCTGCCTGGTCGATGCGCCGCTTGCCTTCCGCCAGGCCGTGCTCGCCGAGCTGCTCAACCCCAAGACGGCGCTGTTCTTCCTGGCGTTCTTGCCACAGTTTGTGCGGCCGGGTCATGGGGCCGTGGCGCTGCAACTGGCCACGTTCGGTCTGGTGTTCGCAGTCATGAGCGCCGCATACTCGACGGTGCTCGCCCTTGCGGCCGCCCCGATCGGCCGATGGCTGGGCCGCAACTGTGGGATCAGTCGCTGGCAGGGTCGCGTCGTCGGCACGATCTTTCTCGGGCTTGGAATTCGCTTGGCACTGCAGGAGAGGTAATCAGCCGCGGCGGTAGCGTCGCGTATTGTGTGGAAATGGCCTGATCGGGTCGTCTCCGGCGTGGTGATGGTGGCTCTGGTCAGGCGGCGAGGTCAACCGGCATGGGATCGGCGAGCTTCTCGCAAAGCGTTTGCCATCCGTCCACCCTTCGCATCGTGATCTGGCCCGATGCCATCAGCGCCCAGAACAGCGAGGTGGTCCCGTTCCTTCGGCTCTCCCGCATTTTGCGTGGATCATGTCGCAAGCAGAACGCGTCGGCGGAGCAGGTCGAAGCTGGCGTGACCATACATCTGTCGTTTGATGGTTTTCAGCCGGTTGACCTGTCCTTCGGTCTGTCCATTGCTCCAGGGGGTGGTGAGGGCAGCACGTATCGCGGCGCCGTCTTGTTTCAGCCCCGCAGCAAACGTCTCCATCGTTTGCACGCCACAGTTGCCGGCGTCGACGAGCCAAGCGTCCAGTTCGGCACTGGCTGCTGTAGCGTCAGCTCCGTTGCCGGCGTTGCACTCGCGCACAAGAGCGGTGAACCTGCGGGCAAGCATGGCCATGGCCGCGGCATCCTTGTCCTGTTCCACGCGTGCGACCGTTGCAGCGTCAGCCGCCGACAGCGTTGCGGGAGGTTGCACGAGCAGCCACGCGAGCTGCCGGGCTGCTGGCAACGGCGTTGGCGTGCTGTCATCGGGCGAACCTAGAGTGGCTGACACCCGCCCGCGCCATCGGTGGGGCGCGGTCCTGGCCGGTCTCCGGCGCTGTTCGCTGAGCCAGCGCCGCACCAGCCTGGCTGAGCCGGTGAAGCCATGCGCCTGCAACTCCCGCCACAGCACGGCGCCATCCTCGCACCCTTCGGCAACCCGCGCCTGCAGGTATGGGAAGTGCCGGTCGATGATGCTGCGGCTGGGGCGAGGTGCGCCGCGTTCCGGGAAGCTTGAAGCATGGGCGTAGGCGCGCACCGTCCCGCGCGCCAGGTTCATGGCGCGTGCGATGGCAATCAGCGGCTCGCCTGAAGCATGCCGGCGCTGCACCTCGTCATACAAAGCAAGGCGACGCGCCCGGCTGTCCGAGCCGACCTGCACATCCGAGATGCCGCGCGGGAACGGTCCTGTGCGCCTGGCTGGCACTGTGCCAGCCTCATCGGGCATCGCCGGCAGTCGCCGCAGCCGACCATGCGCGCCAGCCAGCCAACGCTCGATGGCTTGGCGCACGTTTGCCAACAGATGCCACCGATCCGCAACCTGGACCGCCGCAGGCGCGCCCGCCGCGATGCCGCTGGCATACTCCGTCGAGCGGTCGCGTGCGACCACCTCGATCCCCGGCCGCTGTCGCAGCCAGTCGGCCAGTGTCGCCGCAGTGCGATCAGGCAGCAAGTCGGCCACGCAGCGCCGTTCCAAGTCGACGACGATCGTGCCGTAGCTGCGTCCGCGGCACTTGGCCCAGTCATCGACCCCGACAACGCGAGGTTCAGTCTGCTGCGGCAAAGGCAACCGGCTGAGCAGGCGCAGAACGGTATCGGCGCTGGCCGGCATCGACAGCCGGGACAGCAATCTCGCACCCGCTTCGCCGCCCAGGGCCGCGCCGGTCCGGCCCTGCGCCTCTGCCAGCCGGCGCGTGCGCCGGGCAAACGGCGCGACCAACTGCGATACGCGTTCGGCGAAGGTCTGGCGGGCGCAGGCGGTGTTGCGACACGACAAGACACAACGCCACTCCTGAGGCGGACGGTGACGGCGCACTACCGGTCGATGTGGAGGTGGAGGTGACGGACCCGACCCACCCGTTATTTGGCCGTCGCTTCCGCTTGATCGCCGTCACAAGGACGTTGCAATCGGGGGGCTACGCGCGTGTAGAATACCGGCCCGGCAACCCGCTTACATTGCCGCTGGGGGTGACGAGCTTATCGCCCGGCCTGGTGGATGGGCGGGGGCGCACCAAGCTCACGCCTGAGGCGCTGGCGGAACTGGTCGCAGTCGCCGGTGAGAGCGAGGCGGCATGCCCATCGATCCCCGAGACGTGTGGTCCAGCCTGCGGCCGGCGCTCCGCCGAACAGCTGCCCGCGATCTCGGCACCGTCCTGCAGGAGGTGAGCCATGGGTTCGGAACTCGTCAAGCCGCATCACCTGGACCGACGCGCCGTGGTCTACGTGCGCCAGTCCTCCCCACAGCAGGTGATGAACAACCAGGAAAGCCTGC
Source organism: uncultured Acetobacteraceae bacterium (assembly GCA_964242295.1). Classification (GTDB taxonomy): domain Bacteria; phylum Pseudomonadota; class Alphaproteobacteria; order Acetobacterales; family Acetobacteraceae; genus DASWOJ01. Next base: position 3,102 of record CAXTDP010000750.1, read on the forward strand.
GCCTGCAATACGCCCTGCGCCAGCGCGCCCGCGACCTGGGCTGGCGTGAGGCGGACATCGAGGTGGTCGATGCCGACCTTGGCCTGAGCGGTGCGTCGG
>CAXTDP010000751.1:0-3190 GCA_964242295.1 uncultured Acetobacteraceae bacterium
AGGCGCTGGACGGGGGCGCGGTCGCGATGGCTGTAGGCCCGCGTCGAACCGAGGCGGCGCGGCGCGATAAGGCCTTTGTCCTCGTAGAAGCGCAGCGTGCGGATGGTGATGCCGAGGTCGCGCGCGAGGTCGCCGACCGTGACGAGCGTGTCGTCCGCCGCCGACGGCTTGCCGGCGGACGGGCTGCCGACGCCGGGGCGCTTTGCGGCGTCGGCCCGGCGGGTGCTGCATGTCGGGCTGCCGGCGGCGGGGACCAACACCATCATCCCCGTGTCAGCCGCCATCGTGACCGCCATCCTGGCGACATACGGGGCGAAGGCGGTGGCCGGGTTCGGCGTGGCCGGGCGGATCGAAAGCCTGTCCATGGTGGCGTTCTTCGCGCTGTCGTCGGTGATGAACCCGTTTGCCGGGCAGAATGCCGGGGCGGGGCGGCTGGACCGGGTGCGGGCGGCGATGCGGGCCAGCTTCGGGTTCTGCCTGGGGCTGGGGGCGGTGTTGGCAGTGGTGCTTTGGTTTGCCGGGCCGTGGATCGCGGCGCGGTTCAGCGGGGACCCGGATGTTGCGGCGGCGACGGTGGCCTACCTGTCCATCGTGCCGATCAGCTATGGGATGGCGGGGGTGATTGCGGTCGCGAACTCCGCCTTCAATGGGCTGAACCGGCCTGGCGCGGCGGTGCTGATCTCGGTGGCGCGCACCATGCTGGTGAACGTGCCGGTGGCATGGGCCGGGGGCCGGCTGTTCGGGGCGCCGGGGGTGTTCCTGGGGGTTTGCGCGGCCAACGTGCTGGTGGGCCTGGGCGCGGCCTGGTGGATCTGGCGGGCGACGGCGCCGGCCGTGCAGCCGGAGGCGGCGCTGGCGCGTTGACGGCCGCTTCGACAAGGGGACTTGCACATGGCGGTGGCGGTTATCTTCGACGTGGACGGGACGCTGGTGGATTCCGTGGATTTGCACGCGGAAGCCTGGCGCCGGGTGCTGGGCGAGTTCGGCCACGACGTGAAGCTGTCCAACGTGCGCGCCCAGATCGGCAAGGGCGGGGACGAGCTGCTGAAGGTGTTCCTGTCGCCGGAGGAGATCGAGAAGGATGGGGAGAAGCTCGACGAGCGGCGTGGGGAGTTGTTCAAGGAAGAGTATCTGTCCCAGGTCCGCCCGTTCCCTGGCGTGCGCGGATTGTTCGAGCACCTGGTCGCTTGCGGGCATCGCATCGCGTTGGGGTCGTCCGGCAAGGAGGACGAGGTCGAGCACCATAAGAAGCTGTGCGGGATCGAGGATATGGACCTGGTGCAGACCACGTCCGAGGATGCCGAGAAGTCTAAGCCGCATCCGGACATCTTCGAGGCTGCGCTGAAAAAGCTGGGGGTGGGTGCGGAGCAGGCGGTGGCGGTCGGGGACACGCCCTATGACGCCAGTGCCGCTGGCAAGGCGGGAATCGCGGCTGTGGGTGTGCTGTGCGGGGGGTTTCCGGCGGACGATCTGCGCCGGGCCGGGTGCGTGGCGCTGTATGAGGGGCCGGCGGACATGCTGGCTCGGTTTGCGGGGTCGCCGCTGGACCGGTGACTCCGCTTGAGCGGCCATATCGGAGTGCAGCCAGACACAGGACACGGGAAAACGATGAGTGACGTGTTCATGCTCGCGCTGTTCGGGCCGGGCCGGCCGTAATGTGTCCGGCAGTGCTGGACCAGAGCTTGCATAGGTCCATGCCAAACGAGAGACCTGCATGACCGAAGCCCACGTCATCACCCGCGCCGCCCTGCAGGACGACGCGCTATCCCGCATGATGGCGGCCAGCGCGCCGAAGATACGGCTGCTGACGGACGGGGAGCGCGCTGCCTCCCTGGCTGCCACCCTTGCCTGCCGCCCGGAGACCGGCGGCGGCGTGTGGCTGTTCGCCTATGGCTCGCTGATCTGGAATCCGGCGCTGCACTATGACGAGCGGCGGCTGGCCCGCGTGCACGGGTGGCATCGCTCGTTCTGCCTGCTGACCCATGCCGGGCGGGGCACGCCGGAGAACCCGGGCCTGGTGCTGGGCCTGGACCGCGGCGGCGCCTGCACCGGCGCCGCGTTCCGGGTGCCGGAGCCGTTGGTGCAGGAAGAGCTGTCCCTGCTGTGGCGGCGGGAGATGCTGTCCGGCAGCTACCGGCCGCGCTGGGTCCGGGTGCGCGGGGCGGACGGGGTGCCGTTCGGCTTTGCTGTCGCCTTCACCATACATCGCGGTGGCGAGAACTACGCCGCCGGGCTGACGGAGGCGGAGGTGGTACGCAGCCTGGCGACGGCCCGTGGGGCGCTGGGCAGCGCCGCCGACTACCTGTTCCGGACGGCGGATGGGCTGCGTTCCCTGGGTATCGCCGACCCGCGGATCGAGCGGCTGGTGCGCCAGGTTCGCGGCGCTGCCCTCTCGACGGATGCCCCGGCAGTCTCCACCTAACGCCTATGTCATCTACCCTCGCCCGCAAGCTTGCCGAAGCCGCGCCTGTCACCTTCGAGCCGAAGAAGCAGGCCGCGAAGACCGGCGGCAAGCCGTTGCGCGTGGTGTCGGAATACCAGCCCGCCGGCGACCAGCCGACGGCGATCCGCGACCTGGTGGGCGGCCTGCAATCGGGGGAGCGGGACCAGGTGCTGCTGGGCGTTACCGGCTCCGGCAAGACGTTCAGCATCGCCAAGGTGATCGAGGCGGCGCAACGCCCGGCCCTGGTGCTGGCGCCCAACAAGACGCTGGCGGCGCAGCTTTATGCCGAGATGAGGGGGTTCTTCCCCGACAACGCCGTCGAGTACTTCGTCTCCTACTACGACTACTACCAGCCCGAGGCCTATGTTCCCCGCACCGACACCTACATAGAAAAAGACAGCCAGATCAACGAGGCGATAGACCGGATGCGCCACAGCGCCACCCAGGCGCTGCTGGAGCGGAACGACGTGGTCATCGTTGCTTCGGTGTCGTGCATCTACGGCATCGGCTCGGTCGAGACCTATGGGCGCATGGTGGTCAAGCTGGAGAATGGCGGGCGGATAGACCGCGACACCCTGGCCCGGGCGCTGGTCGAGCTGCAATACCGCCGCAACGACGCCGGCTTCCAGCGCGGCACTTTCCGCCTGCGAGGGGAAACGGTGGACGTGTGGCCCTCCCACCTGGAGGACCGTGCCTGGCGCGTCACCCTGTTCGGCGACGAGATCGAGTCGTTGCGCGAGTTCGACC
>CAXTDP010000752.1:0-3188 GCA_964242295.1 uncultured Acetobacteraceae bacterium
CGGACGAGGGCAACATGCACCTGATGGAGGTGGTCGCCACGCCCGAGCAGAAGGAGCGCTGGCTGCGCCCGCTGGCGACTGGCGAAATCCGGTCCTGCTTCTGCATGACAGAGCCGCCGCCTGGCGCCGGGTCCGACCCGGCGGCGCTGCTGACCACCGCCACCCGCGACGGCGACCATTATATAATTGAGGGCACCAAGTGGTTCACCACCGGCGCGGTCGGCGCAGGCTTCGCCATCATCATGGCGAAGGGCGAGGACGGGCGCGCGACCATGTTCCTCGCCGACATGGACCAGCCCGGCATACGCATTCCCCGGGTGATGGACACGCTGGACCAGGGCTTTGCCGGCGGCCATGCCGTGGTGGAGTTCGAGGGGCTGCGCGTGCCGGCGGGTGACGTGCTGGGCGCGGTCGGCGAGGGATTCCGGTATGCCCAGGTCCGGCTGGCTCCGGCGCGGCTGACGCACTGCATGCGGTGGCTCGGCGCGGCCCGGCGGGCGCAGGACATCGCGGTGGGCTATGCCGCGAAGCGCGAGGCGTTCGGCAAGCCGATCGCGCAGCATGAGGGCATCGGCTTCATGCTGGCCGACAACGACATGGACATACGCACCAGCCGGCTGACGATCTGGCACACCGCCTGGCTGCTGGACCAGGGCGAACGCGCCGGCACCGAGAGCAGCATCGCCAAGGTGGTGTGCAGCGAGGCCATCTGGCGCGTCGCCGACCGCTGCGTGCAGGTGCTGGGCGGGATCGGCGTGACCGGGGAGACGATGGTGGAGCGCATTTTCCGCGAGGTCCGCGGCTTCCGGATTTACGACGGGGCTAGCGAGGTGCATCGCTGGAGTCTGGCGCAGAAGATCGTGAAGCATGGGGCGAACCACTAGACCAGTTTGCGTCCAGACTGAACGCAAACTGGTCTAGCTTTTTTGTTCGCAAGCAGGGACTCGCAGGTGGGTCCGGTTTCTGCGCGTCTGGACCCGACTGCGATCTGCTCTATGACCGGCCGGCTCCTGTCACCTGGAAGTTTCAGTTGATGGACGCCTCCCTTCTCCTTTCCCATACGTGAAAGGAGAAAGCCGGGCGATCCGGGCGGTGGGCAACGCCTTTAAGCGCCTGGCAGGCCAGCCCTACCGGATGTCAGCCCGCCACTGCTGTCCTGCGCCGGCGGAAGGTTTCCACGACCGGCGGCGAGGCCCACCGCTGGGCTGCCCTGCCCGGACAGGATGCGATACACGATCGCGCCCGCTCCGGCCCCGATCAGCCAGCCCCAGTCGCCGACGTTCGGGATCAGCCCGTAAGCGCCCAGTAGCGCCAGCCCGATGGACAGGACGCCGGACGTTGCCAGGGCCACCAGCGCCTTGCGGTTCCAGCCGCCGTCGTAATAGAGGCTGCCTGCGGGCGACATGGTGTAAAGGTCATCCACCACGACCACCTGCCGCTTCACCAGGTAGTAGTCGGCGACCATGATCCCGAACATCGGCCCCAGCACCGCGCCGAAGATGCTGACGAACAAGGTGATCGCCTGCGGGCTGGCGACGAACAGCCAGGGGCACACCAGCACCGACAGCACGGAGGTGATCAGCCCGCCCAGCCTGAAATTTATGCGTTCCGGATACAGGTTGGCGATGTCGTAGGCAGGCGAGACGAAGTTGGCGACGATGTTGATGCCCATGGTCGCCACGATGAAGGTGATGGAACCGATGATGACGACCACCGGGTTGCCGATGCGCTCGACGATCAGCACGGGGTCCATGATCGCCTCGCCGAACACCTTGAGCGTGCCGGCGGTCACGATCACGGTAATGATGGAGAACACCAGGAAGTTGAGGGGCAGGCCGAGCAGGTTGCCCTGCTTCATCGCCGCCTCGCTTTTGCCGAAGCGGGCGAAGTCGCCGAAGTTGAGCAGCAGCGCCGCGAAGTAGGCGACGATCAGCATGGCCGCGTTGGCCATGACGCCAAGCGTCGCCGCCATGGTCGGGGCGGGGGGGCTGAGCTGCAGGGAAAGGCTGGAGAAGCCGGTCTGCCAGAGCATCCATGCCGCCAGGGCGAACATCACCACGTAAACCACGGGTCCGCAGAAATCGATGAACCGCCGGATGCGCTCCATGCCGCTCAGGAAGATGACGAGCTGGAAGAACCACATGAACAGGAAGCTGAACCAGGCCAGCGTGGATAGGCCCAGGATGCTGTTGTGGGTGAATTCCGCTGCCGATGGCGCGAGGGTGACGACCAGGACCTGCACCGCCTTGGAGGCGAAGTAGGTTTGCACGCCGTACCAGACGATGCCGACCACGCCTCGCACCATGGCTGCCAGGTTCGCGCCCATGACGCCGAACGAGATGCGGGCCACTACGGGGAACGGGATGCCGTAGCGCAGGGATGGGCGCCCGATCAGGTTCATCAGGAAGTAAACGGCGGTGATGCCGACCAGCATGGAGATCAGCACCTGCCATCCGGTCAGGCCCAGGAAGAACAGGCTGGCGGCAAAGGTGTAGCCGCCCACCGAATGCACGTCGGACATCCACATGGCGAACAGGCTGAATACGCCCCAGGTGCGCCCCTCGGGCGCCGTCGGTGCGAGGTCGTGATTGTAGAGCTTGGGATGCGCTCCGGTGATGACGAGGGTCGGGACGCTCTGGCTGCTTGCGGTCATGGGCCGGCCCTTTCTTGGTCGGGTTTAATCCCGGTAGTTTTCGCTCCTAGGTTGTAGTTATTTGCAATTAACGTGCCGGGCTGGCGGGTGTCGTCGGGTTCATGAATGGAACAGGGCTGGCGGTTAGAACGCGGTCTCGGCTGCGGGGCGATCAGCCCAGCAGTGCCTGCGCGCAAGCGTCCAAGATGGCGTCGGTGTCCAAACCGTATTCCCGGTAAAGGTCCGGCAAATCGCCACTCTGACCAAACCGGTCCACCCCAAGCGGCACCACCCGCTGCCCGCGCACGCCGCCGAGCCAGCTATGCGCGGCGGGGTGCCCGTCCAGGATCGTCACCAGGGCGGCGTCGCGGGCCAGCGGCTCCAGGATGCGTTCGATGTGCGAAGCCGCGGCCTCCCCGGTGCGGCGCACCCGGGCGGCTGCCGTCCAGCCGGCGTGCAAGCGGTCCGGGCTGGTGATGGCGAGCAGGCCGGCGTCCGGCACATCCTCCCGCAGCTCCGCGAATGCCGCCTCCGCTTCCGGCGCCACAGGCCCTTG
>CAXTDP010000753.1:0-3188 GCA_964242295.1 uncultured Acetobacteraceae bacterium
TCGCAGGGGCGCCGCCGGATCCAGCGCCCCCAAAAGCCGGCCCTCTGCCTGCAATGGGTAAACCTGCCCAGCCCGGAGGATCAGCCGCAGCACCTGCAGCAACCCTCCCTCGCCATACGAAACCCGCAGGTTGTCCGCCAACCAAACCAGCCCCTGGTTCATCAGCTCCAGCGCACGCCCCGACTGCGGGGCACTCAGCCGGCTAGGATCTGCTCGGTTCCCGTGAACCCCCTCCAGCGCCAAGTCCCGCAGCACCCGCACATAGTCCAGCACCGCTCCTGCCGCCGTTCCGCCAATCTCCAGCAGCCGCGCATCGCCCTTCTCGCTGACAACCAGCGCGTTCCCCGCGCCCCGCACCAGCTCCCCCTCCAGCCCCGCCGGTTCCTTAATCAGCAACGTCGGATCGCTAGAGTATTTCAGTCCTCGCCCAGCCTGGCTGAGCTGATAATCAATCTCGATCCCAGTCTCGACCGCGCTCCGGAAGGTGCACGCTCCATCCGGCGCTACCCCGCCCGGCAAGTTCCTGATCCACACCAGCGGTACGAACCCCAGCCCATGCCGAACGCTGCGTGCCGCATCCACGGCTGGCGCCCGTGCAACTCCAACTGCTTGTGGCACAAACCAGGTCTCGTCCTGTGCATCCCACCGCCGCTGAAACCAATACGCTGCCCCAGGGTCCGCCACGTCGTATCCCAGCGCCAACAGCTCCCGCCCCGGCACCTTGTATCGCTCCGTAACACTGGCCAGCACATCTGGGGCGTCAGTCTGCCAAACCGGCGTCAGCCACGTCGTGTCAAGCACGTCCACAAACACCCGTCCCTGCAAAACCCGAAGCAGCAAGCAGCAAGACCCGACGCTCCCCCGGATCGCCGCTTCCGTCATTACTTGATTCAACCTGCAGTCCTGCGCCACCGCCTGCAGCGCATCCCGAACCGCCGCGTCCGGGCTGGCGACGGCCGGGAAGTGCCCCTCGCTGAACAGCAAGGCCACGCTATCCTCAACCACCACCCGCGCCAGCGCATACCGTACGGACGGACGCCGCCGCCGCAACGGGATGTACTCCCCTGACGGCGAGCGCTCGTCGTGGAACTCATACGGCAACGCGTCATACAGTGTCCCGTCCAGCACGCGCCGCATCAGATCTAGCCGCCGGGCGCGTAGGGACGCATCGGCGTCCCATGGAATCACGTCGCAGATCGTCTGGAACATGCCAACTCCCTTCGAAGATAGGTCGTCCCAGACATGGCAGGTCAAGCCCCGCACGGCCCGCACCGACCCTAAGCCGCAGTGATGGATTTCTTGGGGCACTTGGTCAATGAAAATATTCCTATGTCTTTGCCACCCATTACACGCCGCCAGTGATCTACTCGTTTGCGACGCAATTTTTCATTTGACCAGCAGAAGGACCGCAGCATAGCCAAGCACAAATCACTGGACCACGCCCATGCTCCCGTTCGAGGAAACCAGGATCCGGGTTCAGGTCCAGGGTACGACCGTCATGGCAGTCTATGGGGTCCAGGAAAATACCCTCACTCTCGTCAGCGCCAACCTTAGCGATGCTCAGGCTCCCCCAATGCCCGTGTGAGAATGCGCTACGCTGCGTCGGCTGGCGTGGGTTTCCGAGCACCGGAGCAGAACGAGCATCTACCCGTGAGCACCGGAGCGCAGGAAAGCCGCATCAAACAACCAGCGCAGTAGCATTCTCAAACGGGCACTTGGAGAACCTTCAGTCCGGCGAGGTCACGAACGGACTGCTGCACGCCTCGGCTGAGGCCGCGATGACACAAGGCAGCGACCTATTTCTTCGCAATAATGGATCACTCCAGTAAAGCGAAAAGGGCGAAAAATTATAACCTGTAATACTTACCGAAGCGCCCACCGCCTCTCTGCCTTCAACGGTGCTGAGGCGGCCCCTCTGCACTAAATCCGCTCTCGATCAATCTTACGCTATATTCCGTAGCAGAAGCTGCCGGATTCGAAAGCATGCTGCCTATTAGGACAGCTACCATCGCGCACGCGAACGCCGCAACGACCAGGATCGTCGGTGAAAGTTGGTGCCTGGCGTCAGACTCTATGCGGGTCCTATCCGGCGCAGCAACCCCGTTTTTCCCTATGCCCATCATGCCGATCCCGACCCAACCCCAGTTCATGGACAGCGCCCATCCCGGACTGGGATACAGCAAGCGCGCGGTTGCAACAACGAATCCCGCCACATCGCCGTTCGCAAGTGCGAGATGACCAGCCCGCAACTAGCCGCCCAGCAGTTCCGCCCTACCTCGGCGTCCCTACCTGCGCGCCCAATCCACCCGCACGACCCGCGCCGGCCCAGTGCTGCTGTGCAACATGCCGAACGCCCGGCTCAGCGCGTCCACTTGGTCGTCGCAGCGGCCAGCCGGAAACGCCGCTAGCTCCTCCATGAAGGCACGGTTCCATCCCCCACGCAGGACCGACACATTGCCAGCATTTGCCTGGGACGCTACCGGCATTGCCCGCACCAGCTTCGCCCCAGTCTCCGGACTGCTGACCAATCGCCACCCCGCAAGCCGAGACGTGAGGTATGCCACCTGCGCCCGCCCCGCCTGCCCTGGATCCTGCGGCAGCCCAATTGGCACACCCATCCCGTCCGCCTCCGCAGTGCGGCGGATCGCCGACACAACCGCCTCCGGCCCGCCTTGCAGACGCACCACGTCCGCCACCTGCCAGCATCCCTCACCGGCCACGAGCCGCAACCCAGTCGTCCAATCCCCGCCCTCCTCAGTCGCTGCCAAGTCCCAAGCCCGCACCGACGCGCCCACCAACGCCACATCCGACGCCGCCACCCGTCCAACTTGGAACAGCCCGCCTGTTGCCCGCACCGGCGCCTGCTGAAACAGCGCCGAGAACGCCCGGTCCCCAAGCGCCAGCCGCTTGCGCTCCAGCGCCGCCGCCGCCTCCCACTCCGGCCACAGCGCCTCCCCCGGCGCCCGCCCCAATGGATCGCCCGGCTCCGCCAGTGCCGGCAGCCGGATCACCCGCCAGCGTTCTCCCGACTCCAGCAACCGCCCGCCCAGGTCGTCCGGATGCCACCGCGTCATCACCAGCACCACCCGCCCACCCGGCCGTAGCCGCGTCAGCAGGTCCGAGCGATACCAGTGGCGTGGTTCAGAATCCGGTCTTTTTGGGTTACACAGGGCGTGCGAAAACCGCCG
>CAXTDP010000754.1:0-3173 GCA_964242295.1 uncultured Acetobacteraceae bacterium
GGGAACTCCGGGTCGGACAGGCGCAGGACATGGCCGGTCAGCCCGGCGGGCAGCAGGGCCAGGAAGCGCTGGCTTTGCACGTCGAGAATGCCATTGGCATTCTCCCCGATAATAGCGACGACGTTGTTGGCCATCCTGGTCCCCCACGCGGTGCGCGCAGGTTAGGCATCAGGACGTTAAGGGTCGGTGAAGCGGCGACCTGTTCGATGCGCCTGGCAGCGGTGCAACCGCGCACCCGGCATCGCAGTTAGGACTGTCCCAACCACAGGACGCCACCATGCCCCATAGCAAGACCAAGTCCGACAACGACGACAGCCAAGCCCGCTCCGCCAAGGCACAAAAGGCCGACGAGGTGCAGGAAACTGGCAGCGCCAAGGCCGGCGCCGGGCATCCCGTCGTGAACGAGGGCGGACCTGCGGCCAGCCCGGTCCACTCCAAGGGCCATGCGATGCCCGCGGCCTCCACCGCCGTTGACGGCGGGGCAGAGGACGGCGCAAGCCACGCCACCGCAGGAAGGGCCGAAAAGGAAGCGGCGTTCGCCAAGGCACAGGCCAACCAGGAAACCCACGGGCGCGGCCACCGCAAAGCAGAGTAACCTATCTACTCCCTCTCCCTCCGGGAGAGGGTCGGGGTGAGGGAAGCCGCACAGACCGCAACCTACCGATGACAGGGCCAACCAATGCTGCCATGATCCAAGCCTGGGCTTGTTATCTCCCTCACCCCGACCCTCTCCCAAGGGAAGAGGGAGCAGTAAACCACTCCCTTTTCACGTCAGGCAGCCACCTTCATCTGGCCCTGCATCCCGGGCCAGTCCGAGTAGCCCGTGGCCCCGCCGCCATACCAGTACTGCTTAGGTGCATCGGCCAAGGGCGCCCCGGTCTGCAACCGCTCCACCAAGTCGGGATTTGCGATGAACGGCCGGCCGAAGCTGATAAGGTCGGCATCGCCCGCCGCGATCGTCTTATCCGCCAATTCCCGGGTATAGTTGTTGTTGGCGACATACGCACCGCTGAAACGCCTGCGCAACGCCGGGTAATCAATGCCATTGGGATCACGGCTCATCTGCGTGACGCCCTCGATATCGTGCACATACATCAGGCCGAACCCGTTCAGGGCGTCCAGGTAGGCGCTGTAAGTAACCATCGGGTCGCCATCCAGCGGCGTGTCGCCCGGTGCCGTCGTGCCCGGCGAGATGCGTATGCCCACCCGCTTACCGCCCCAAACCTCCGTCACCGCCCGCACCACGTCCAACGGAAAGCGCAGCCGGTTCTCCAAGGAGCCGCCATAGCGGTCGGTCCGCTTGTTGGTGCTGTCCCGCACGAACTGCTCCAGCAGGTAGTTGTTGGCCGAGTGCACCTCGACCCCGTCGAACCCGGCCTCCTGCGCGCAACGCGCGGCATGGCGGTAATCCTCAACGATGGCGGGGATCTCGTCGGTCTCCAGCGCCCGCGGCGTCACATGGTCCTGCAGGCCCTTGTTGGTGAAGGCCTGGCCCGAAGGCTTGATCGCCGATGGCGCCACAGGCAGCGCGCCGTTATGCAAGTCCGGATGCGAGATGCGCCCAGTATGCCAAAGCTGCAGCACCATCTTGCCGCCCTCGGCATGGACGGCCCGCGTCACGTGCTGCCACGCCTCGACCTGCGCCGGCGTCCAGATGCCCGGCGTGAACGCATAGCCGCGCGCCTGCGCGCTGATGTTCGTCGCCTCCGACACGATCAAGCCGGCCGATGCCCGCTGCGCGTAATAATCCGCAGCGAACGGAGGCGGCACGCCGTCATCGCTGGACCGGCTGCGGGTCAGCGGCGCCATCACGATACGGTTGCGGAGCGGTATCTCGCCCAGCGTGAACGGCTCGAATAATGGGGTGGACGGCATGGTTGTCTCCGTAGTGGTGCTAACGGCTAGGTGGGTAGCGACCCACCCTCATGCCAGCCCGCGCCGGATGCATCCCTCCCCTACAACCCCGTTACTCACCGCCGCCGCTACTGCCGGAATCGCTGCCGCCGGAGTCTCCGTCGCCGCCGTCCGTGGCGGCGTCGAAGCTGGACATGGCGCTGTCCAGCGCATCGAACGACCCGGAGTCGAATCCAGCCGCATCCAACGCCCCGAAGTCGAATCCGCCGAGATCGAAGGCGCCATGGTCGAAGCTGCCGTGGTTGAAGCTGCTGGCGCCGGGTCCTTCGATGCCGGGATCACCGCCATGGTGCCGGCTACGGTCAGCATCCCCGCCATCCGACACAAACGAGCCGCCACCGTCGCCACCCCCGTCTCGCCGGGGCATCGCCGCTGCCAGCCGTTTCAGGTGCGGCTTCAGCTCGTCCACGAGCAGCACCAGCGGACCCAGGGCCGCCGCGGCCAGCGCGGCCTGGCGCGGATCGCTGTCCAGCCAGCGCGGCACCATCCGACCCCGGTCCATCAACGCCTGCAGCCGCAGCCGCTCGGCCGTGCCGGCCGGGGTCAGCGCCGGCCGGCTGATCCCGAACAGGCCGCCTGCCCGCACCTGCACCAACCCCCGCCCGGTCAGCGCCGGCAGCACCAGGTCCTTCCGGAAGCGGCCGAGATCCGGGTCATACCGATGCCGGGCCGCAGCCACCACCTGCTCGACGGTAGGGCTGCCAGGCTGCACGTCGCCGGCCGACTGCACCAGCCGGACCACGGCCGCCTCATGCGGCGGCAAGGCCGGTATTTGGCCCAGATGCAGGCGGGTGACGGTCCGGGTCCGGAACCAGCCGCGCCGCGTCTCGGCCTTGGCCCGGAGCACCCGGCGCAGCAGCAGCGCCATCGCCGTCACCTTGAACAGCCCCGCAGCCGCCGCACGGCGCAGGTCCAGCAGCAGCATCGCCTCGGCAGGGGTCAGGGCGGAACGGGCGGCATACATGCCGTCACTGAACCATTTCGACATCGGTACGGCAAGCCTCCCGGCAACTGTTCGCAGCAGTCACAGCGGTGGGCGCCGCAGGTCACCCGATCAGGAACCACCAGCGGAACAGCAGCGTCTCCTGCCAAGTCTGCCGCGACAAGCCAATCAAGCGCAGCGCGACGACCCGGTGCCGCAGCGGCCCGTGCAGCCCACGGTCCACCGTATCCAGCGCCGCCACCGCCCCAGGCGACAGCAGGTGCGGCTGGGCGCGCAGCGCCGCCACATGCGCGCGCAGGACCCGCATGAACACCTC
>CAXTDP010000755.1:0-267 GCA_964242295.1 uncultured Acetobacteraceae bacterium
CGATGTGGGCCAGGTTGAAGTTGGCGTCCGGCCAGGCGCCGGGCACCCGCCACCAGGCGGTGTGGATGCCGACCGGGCGCATGAAGGCGCCGAGGTGAAGCTGCTTGGTCATGGACACCCCCGGAGATGTGGCGGAGAAGGACGGCGCCCAGCCGTAGGCCGGTGCCGCCAGGTTGGGCAAGGGCGCCGGGAGCACAACGCCGTTAGCGCCGCCTGGATCGCCGGCGGTGACCTCAAGACTCCCCCCGCCAGGCGGCCCGCCTCAGG
>CAXTDP010000755.1:277-3172 GCA_964242295.1 uncultured Acetobacteraceae bacterium
GTAAGGGCGGAGGCCGGTTGGTTTCAGGTCACGCCGGTGATCGAAGCTCCCTGCGTCCGCGGGTCGCGCATGGGCCAGCGTCCGCACTCCACCTGCACCAGGAAGGCGCCCACCAGCCGGTTGAACTCGTCCGGGTCCTCCAGGTTGATCGTGTGGCCGCAGTTCGGCATCACCGCGAGCGCGGCCGACGGGATGGACTGCTTCATCAGCAGGCCCGGCTGCAGGCACGGCCAGTCCTCGTCGCCGGTCAGCACCAGCGTCGGCACCTGCAGCGCCCGCATGTCGTCCACCAGGTCATACAGCGACGGCCGCGCGCCCTGCACGCCAAGCTGCGTGTTGGCCGCGCCAACGGCGGAATGCTCAGCCAGGTGCCCCGCGAACTCGGCAAAGCCGCGGGGGTCCTTGTTGCCGAACTGCACCCGGGTCGGCCCGTGGGCATAACGGGCGGCGAACGGCGCCATCCCATCCCGCTGCAGCGTCTCGGCAATCACGGCTGCCTCGGCCTTGAAGCGGTCGCGCTGGCTAGGCTCGGCGCCATAGCCGCAGCCGCCGACCACCAGCGAGCGGGCGCGGGCAGGGTGCCGAAAGCCGAAGTGCAACGTCGCGAACCCGCCCATGGACAGCCCGACGACATGCGCCCGGTCAATGCCGAGGTGGTCCAGCACGGCCAGGATGTCGTCGGTGGCGCGCGCCTGCCCGTAGCTGGAAGGCTCCCCCGGCACGTCGGACGGCGGATATCCCCTGGCGTTGTAGGCGATGGCGCGGTGCCGCTGGCCGAAGTGGCGCATCTGCGGCTCCCAGCTCCGCATGTCGCCGGCGAACTCATGCACGAAGATGACCGGCGTGCCGCCGCCGGTTTCCTCGAAGTAAAGCTTGGTCCCATCGTCGGCGGTCGCGTGCGGCATCGTCCAGTCCCTTCTTCAAGCAGGCGCCGGCAACCCGAACAGCCCGCCCCAGCCTTGGATCACAGAGGCGTCCGCCCCGGCAATGCCCAGGCTGCCCCACAACGCCGTCGCGACCGAGTCGTAAACCGGCACCCCCAGCGCCGTCTCCCACCCCGCCACCAGCGGCGCCCCGCGCAGGTTGGTGCAAACCACGGCGACCGCATCGGGCCGCGCCGCCGCGACCTCGCGCACCATCGCGTCAAGCTGCGGCGCCGCCACCTCGGCGAACGAGAAGTTGTCCTGCAGGTCCAAGTGCCGCTCCGCCACGCACTCGATGCCCAGCCCAGCGTAGTTGGCGACGATGCGCGCCTGCACGTCGCCGCGATACGGCGTGACCAGCCCCAGGCGTCGCACCCCGGTCCGGGCCAAGGCGTCATTCAATGCCAGGACGCTCGTCGTCGCAGGCACGCCCGTCGCCGCCAGGATGCGGGCGCACAGCGCCTCATCGGCCCCGAAGCCGAGCCAGCTCGCCGAGGTGCCGCTCCAGGCGATCACGTCCACTCGGGCATGGGCCAGCAGCTCGGCCGCGCGCAGGACGGCGGCGTCGTCGAACTGCGCCAGGGCGCCTGGGGTCAGGGCGATCTCGGTTACGGGAAACCGGCTGAAATGTACGCTCGCACCCGGCAGGCCGCGGATGATCGCGGCCGACAGCGGCTCCAGCACCGTGTTGGACGAGGGCGTCAGGATGCCCAGCCGGATCGGCCGGGTCATGCCGGGCCACCCTGGAACAGCCGCGTCACCGCAGGCGACATGCCCTGCATCGGCTTGGCGGCGGGACGGCGGAAGCTGCCGGCGGTGGCCTTGCGCGGGCGCAGGGACGCCAGCACCTCCGCCTGGCGCACGGCGGCGGCCACGCCATCCACCAGCGGCACGGCAACCTGCTCCGCCACCTCGGCCGCCAGCCCGGCCAACGGCGCGCCACCCAGGATGCAGACTTCCGCCCCGGCCGCCACGGCATCGGCGCACAGGGCGACCAGCCGCGCCGCCTTCTCCTCCGCCACCCCGGCCACATCGGCGAACGGCTCGTCCAGGCAGTGCACGCCTGAGCACCGCGCCCCCAAGCCGGCGGCCTCCACGGTCTCCCCATACCAGGGGCCGAGTGCCGGGGCGAAGGTGACGATGGCGAAGCGGCGGCCCAGCATGCAGGCGGTCAGCATGGACGCCTCCGCCATGCCGGTGACCGGGATGGGCAGCAGCTCCCGCGCTGCGCCCAGCCCGGGATCGCCAAAGGCGGCCACCACGGCAGCGTCGGCATCGCCGGCATATTCGGCCAGCAGCTCCAGCACCGCCCCGGCGCCGATCACCGCCTCTGCCCGCGTAGCGATGTATGGCACGCCGCGCCCGGCCGTCACGGCATGGATGGTCGTCCCCGGCGAGGCATTGGCGCGCGCCACCGCGGCGATCCGGTCCGTCACCGCCTGGCTGGTGTTGGGATTGGCCAGCAGCAGCCTCATTCGGTGCCCCCCTCCGACCCCAGCGCAGTGCGCAGCCCGAGGGCGACCTGGGCAAAGGCGGCAGTGCCTGGCACCCGCGGGCGCGGCAGGTCCACCGGCACCACCGCCGACAGCCGGCCCGGCCGGGGCGTGAACACCAGGATGCGGTCGGCCAGGAACACCGCCTCGTCAATGCTGTGGGTGACGAACAGCACGGTCGTACGCTGCACCGACCAGATCTGCAGCAGCTCCGCCTGCAGGTGGCCACGGGTCTGGGCATCCAGTGCGCCGAACGGCTCGTCCATCAGCAGCGCCTGCGGGCGGGTGGTCAGCGCCCGGGCGATGCCGACCCGCTGCCGCATCCCGCCCGACAACTCGTGCGGGTAACGCCCGGCGAACCCCTGCAGCCCCGTCAGCGCCAGCATCTCCTCTCCGCGCGCCCGGCGCTCGGCCGCCGGCAGGCGCCGGGCCTTCATGTTGAACTCGACATTGCCGCGCACGGTCATCCAGGGGAACAG
>CAXTDP010000756.1:0-3167 GCA_964242295.1 uncultured Acetobacteraceae bacterium
CTGCGCCCGGCTGCCCCGCCGGCCGGCGCCGCGCCGCTGTCCTGGACCAGCGACCCGGCCAACTCCGTGCCGACGGTCGGCGGCGCCATCACCTCCATGGAACCGCTGCTGTCCGGCGGCGGCTACGACCAGCGGGAGCGGCCCGGCATGTTCGGCCACAAGCCGCCCTACCTGCCGCTGGCCAGCCGCCCGGACGTGCTGGTGTTCCAAACGGAGCCGTTGCCAGCGGATGTGGAAGTCGTGGGTCCCGTGGCCGCGCACCTGTGGATCGCCTCCGACGCGCCCGACACCGACATCACCGCCAAGCTGGTGGACGTGCATCCGCCCAGTGCCGGCTACCCCGCGGGCTTCGCGCTGAACCTGTGCGAGGGCATCCTGCGCTGCCGCTACCGCGACGACCGCGCCGCGCCGCGCATGCTCGAACCCGGCGTCCCCGTGCCGGTCACGGTGGAGCTGTTCCCGACCGCCAACCTGTTCCGGGCCGGGCACCGCATCCGGCTGGACATCGCCGCCAGCGAATTCCCCCACTACGACCTGAACCCGCAAACCGGCGAGGCCGAGGGCGCCTGGCGGCGGATGCAGGCGGCCGTCAACACCCTGTTCGGCGACGCGGACCGCCCGTCGCACGTCGTGCTGCCGATCCTGCCGGAAGGATCGGGGTAGAGCGCGGCAGCCAAACGTTCCATGATGGAGCCGAACACGAGGGGACGACGGATGCTGCACATCACCAGGCGGAACGCCCTGCTCACGGGCGCGCTGCTACCCGTCATGCCTGCGTGGGCGCAGGGGGACGCGCCGCCGCTCACCATCGGGGTCAGCGCGCCCGTCACCAGCATGGACCCGCACTACCACGCGCTCACGCCCAACATCGCCCTGGCGCGGCACCTGTTCAACAGCCTGACCGACACCGACGCCCACGCCAAGGTCATTCCCTCCCTGGCCGAAAGCTGGCGCCTGGTGGACGACCGCACCTGGGAGTTCAGGCTGCGCCCCGGCATCCGCTTCCATGACGGCACGCCCTTCACGGCGGAGGACGTGGGCTTCACCCTGGACCGCGTGCCGCGCGTGCCGAACAGCCCGTCCTCCTACAGCATCTACACCAAGTCGGTGACGGGGGTGGAGGTGGTGGACCCCCTCACCGTCCGGCTGCGGACTGATGCCGTGTATCCGCTGCTGCCCAATGACCTCGCGCAGGTGATGATGCTCAGCCGCACGGTCCACGCGGGCATGGCGACGGAGGACTTCAACAGCGGCAAGGCGGCCGTCGGCACCGGTCCCTACAAGCTCGTGTCGTACCGGCCCGGCGACCGCATCGAGTTGCAGCGCAACGAGGAGTACTGGGGCACGAAGCCGCTTTGGGGTCGCGTGACCACGCGCATCCTGTCCAACAACGCCGCCCGCACCGCGGCGCTGCTGGCGGGCGACGTGCAGGTGATTGATAACGTGCCCACGACCGACGCCGCCAAGCTGCGTGGGGACAAGCGGGTCGCGGTCTCCGAGGTGCTGGGCCTGCGGATCGTGTATCTCGCGCTGGACCACATGCGCGACGGCCCCAGCCCCTACGTCACCGGCCCGGCTGGCGAGGTGCTGGACCGCAACCCGCTGCGCGACCGCCGGGTGCGCCAGGCCCTGAGCATCGCCATCAACCGCGGGGCCATCGCCGAGCGGGTCATGGAGGGCGCCGCGGTGCCTGCCGGGCAATTCCTTCCTGCGGGCAGCTTCGGCTACGTGCCGGGCCTGGATGCGCCGCGGTGGGACACCGCGCGAGCCAAGGCGCTGCTGGCCGAGGCCGGTTACCCCAACGGCCTGCGTATGACGCTGCACGGCCCCAACGACCGCTATGTCAACGACGCCGCCATCATCCAGGCCATCGGCCAGATGTGGACCCGCGCCGGGGTGCAGACCGCGGTGGAGCCGATGCCTTGGACCACCTTCGTCGGGCGGTCAGGCAAGCAGGAGCTGTCGGCCTACCTGGTCGGCTGGGGCAGCGCCAGCAGCGAGGGCACCAACCCGCTCCGCAGCCTGGTCGCCACCGTTACCCCCTCCCGCGGCTACGGCGTCGCCAACCGCGGGCGCTACAGCAACCCGGCGGTGGACGCCCTGCTGACCCAGGCCCTCGCCACCGCGGACGACAAGGCGCGCGAACCGCTGGTGCAGGACGCGACGCGGCAGGCGATGGAGGACGTGGCGATCATCCCGCTGCACATCCAGAAGAACGTCTGGGGCACGCGGGCCGGCCTGCAATACCTTCCGCGCGTGGACGAGGAAACGCGGGCGATGGACGTGCAGCCCCGGCCAGATGCTTCCAAGAACGGCGGCTAGATGCTCGCCTGGCTGCTCCGCCGCCTGTTCCAGGCGCTGCTGGTCGTGCTGGCGATGACGGTGATCGTGTTCATCGGCGTGAACGTCATCGGCAACCCCGTGGACATCCTGATCTCGCCGGAAGCCGATGCGGCGGAGCGGGCGCGGGCCATCGCCGCACTCGGCTTGGACCAGCCGCTGTGGCAGCAGTATCTGGCCTTCCTCGGCGGGGTCGTGCACGGGGACTTCGGCCGCTCCTTCGTGTTCAACGAGCCGGCGATCAAGGTCATCCTGCAGCGCCTGCCCGCGACGCTGGAGCTGGCGGTGGCGGCGGTGCTGATCTCGGTCGTGGTGGGGCTGCCGGCCGGGCTTTATGCCGGGCTGCGTCCGGACGCCTTCGCGGCGCGGGCGCTGATGGCGGGCAGCATCCTGGGGTTCAGCCTGCCGTCGTTCTGGGTGGGGCTGATGCTGATCCTGGTGTTCGCGGTGCAGTTGGGCTGGTTGCCCAGCACCGGGCGGGGCGCGACGGTGGCCGGCTGGTCGTTCCTGACCGGCGACGGGCTGCTGCACCTGCTGCTGCCGGCGCTCAACCTCGCGCTGTTCAACGTGAGCCTCATCATGCGCCTGGTGCGGGCCGGCGTGCGGGAGGCGATGCCGTCCGACTGGGTGCGCTTCGCCCGGGCGAAGGGGCTGCGGCCCAGCCGGGTGATCGGGGTGCATGTGATGAAGAACATCATGATCCCCGTGGTGACGGTGGTGGGGCTGGAGCTTGGCACCACGATCGCCTTCTCCGTGGTGACGGAGAGCATCTTCGCCTGGCCCGGCATGGGCAAGCTGATCATCGACAGCATCAACCTGCTCGACCG
>CAXTDP010000757.1:0-3158 GCA_964242295.1 uncultured Acetobacteraceae bacterium
GGTCAGCACCGCGACCCTCGCCACCGCGTTGTTCAAGCGCGGCTTGCGGCATCAGATGATCCAGGAGGTGCATCCGCTGTCGCCGCCGGGTCGGCACTCGATGGTCGGCGAGGCCTATACCCTGCGCTACATCCCAG
Source organism: uncultured Acetobacteraceae bacterium (assembly GCA_964242295.1). Taxonomy (GTDB): domain Bacteria; phylum Pseudomonadota; class Alphaproteobacteria; order Acetobacterales; family Acetobacteraceae; genus DASWOJ01. The sequence goes on from CAXTDP010000757.1 coordinate 138, forward strand.
CGCGCGAGGACCTGAACGACATGTCGGTGTTCCGCAACCATTCCCACCCGCAGCGCCGGGCGGTGGAGGACTGCCCGCCCGGCTGCGTGCTGGTGATTGACAGCCGCAAGGACGCCCGCGCGGCGTCGGCCGGCGGCATCCTGGTCACGCGGCTGATGGTGCGCGGCGTCGCCGGCATCGTCACCGACGGCGGCTTCCGCGACAGCGCGGAGATCGCGGCGCTTGCCATGCCGTCCTACCACCAGCGTCCCAGCGCACCGACCAACCTGACGCTGCACCAAGCCATAGATGTGCAGGTCCCTATCGGCTGCGGCGACGCGCCGGTGTTCCCGGGCGACGTGATCGTGGGCGACGCGGACGGCGTCATCGTCCTGCCTGCCCACCTGGCGGATGAGCTGGCCGCCGAGGCCACGGAGATGACGGCCTACGAGGACTTCGTCACCGAACGGGTCCGCGGCGGGCAGGCCACCATCGGGCTGTATCCGGCGACGGACGAGAGCAACCTCGACCTGTTCAAGGAGTGGCGGGCGAAGATGGGGCGCTGATCCCGGTTGCCCCGCGTTCCGGCCGCCTTTCATCCTGGCCGTTGAGTACGTCGTTGCCGCGCCGTTGCGCGTCTGGTGATGGCCTGAGTTGTAACTTTTAGTAGTGACGTGTGGGGTTCTTCCACCGTTACTTCATGCACCTAACGCTGAGCTTGATAGAAAGCGGACCATCCAGCGTCACCTATCAAAATGCCAATACACAATCGACATGACCTGTGCTACCGATCAATGCCGTGGCGATGGGAGGAGCTGATGGCGGAAGAGAAGCCGCTGACTGGGGGCTGCTTATGTGCCGCGATCCGTTACGAGGCGAGAGGTCCTCGCATATACAACATCATCTGTCACTGCCGGATGTGCCAGCGCGGGTCAGGCGGCCCGATGGCGGCGCTGTTCTAGGTGTCGTCCGGCTATATCATCATCGTCAAGGGTAGCCCGCACGCATACCGATCTTCGCCCACGGTTGATCGGCTGTTCTGCAAAGATTGCGGGTTCCCGTTGTTCTTTCAAAGGATCAACAGGCCAGATCAACGAGCGATCTTCGTCGGCTCTTTGGACGATCCGAATGACTTCAAGCCCGACATGCATGTCTGCCTGTCAAGCGCGGTTAACTGGCTGACAATCCAGGACGACGCTGCGCGCTATCAGGAAAAGCCCGCGACGATGTCGCCGACCCTTCGATATGATCCAGTGAGCGGCCAGGTTGAATAACCTGGACGGTAGTGTGATGCCAACTGGGCTTACATGTCCGGACTGGGTAGGTTTCGGAGTCTCACAGCAGTTTCGTGACAGCGCCGCTAACTTGTCGAGCAAGGGGGCGGCAGACGGATGGCCGGAAGATTGGAGAGCAACTCGGCAAGGTCGCTGATCGAGTAGCCCGTGTTCCCGCTCCCCAAATCCCAGCGGAACTGCGCCGTCACATATCCGTCCGTTGACGGGCTGCACCCACTTCCGGCAGCGTACCGGCCAGCGCAACAACAGGTGAACGCATGACCCATCTGACCCGACGAGCCGGCCTGGCCTTGTCCCTGGGAGGCGCTGCGTCTCTGCTGGCCGGTCCTGGCCGCGCCGCGCCGCCCGACGACCTGATCGAGCGCGCCCGCAAGGAGGGCGCCGTCAACAGCGTCGGCATGCCCGACGACTGGGCCAACTGGGAGGAGACCTGGAAGGCTGTCGCCGCCAAGTATGGCCTGAAGCATACCGACACCGACATGAGCAGCGCCGAGGAGTTGGCGAAGTTCGCGGCCGAACGCTCCAACGCCTCCGCCGACATTGGCGACGTGGGTTTCGACTTCTGCACCGTCGCGGTGCAGCGCGGCGTGGCCGCTCCGTATAAGCCCAGCACGTTCGACCAGATCCCCGAATGGGCGCGCGACCCGGACGGGCGCTGGATGCTGGCCTACACCGGCACCATCGCCTTCGCCGTGGCGAAGGACGTGCCGAACCCGCCGCGCTCCTGGGCGGACCTGCTGACCGGAAGCTACAAGGTGGCCGCGGGCGACGTGGGCAAGGCGTCGCAGTCCAACGCCGCCGTGCTGGCCTGTGCCATCGCCATGGGTGGCGACGAGGGGCGGATTGACCCGGCGATGGACCTGTTCGCCAAGCTCGCCAAGCAGAAGCGCCTGCTCACCGTCACCGCCCTGCCGGCCAACATGGGACGCGGCGAGATACAGGTCGGGCTGATGTGGGACTTCAACGCCCTGAGCTACCGCGACAAGGTCGGCGGCGGACGGTTCGAGGCCGTGATCCCCTCCGACGGCTCGGTCACCAGCGGCTACTCCACGATCATCAACCCATTCGCCAAGAACCCGAACGCGGCACGGCTGGTGCGGGAGTATATCTTCGGCGACGAGGGCCAGCTCAACCTCGCCGACGGCTATGCCCGGCCGATCCGGGTGGACCACCTGACGCTGCCGGACGCCACGCGCGCCAAGCTGCTGCCCACGGCCCAATATGCCAAGGCCCGCCCGATCAACCCGGTGCTGTGGAGCGACGGCGCGAAGCGCGTCCCGGCCCTATGGCAGGAGAAGGTGCTGACCGAGATGTAGGGGATGCCGCCCCCTGCCCAGCGCCTGGTTTTCGTGCTTCTGGACGGGCTGCGCCTGGATGCGGCGGGCACCTGCATGGGCTACGTGCAGGCGGAGGCCGCAGCCGCCGGGCGGTCCTGCATCCCGGTGGCGTCGGAGCTGCCCAGCCTGTCCCGGCCGCTTTATGAAACCCTGATGACCGGCGTGCCCCCGGTCCGCAGCGGCGTCACCGGCAACGGCGTGGTGCGCCGGTCGCAGTACCCCAGCGTGTTCGACCACACGAGGCAGGCCGGCGGGACGACTGCCGCCGCCGCCTACCACTGGTTCTCGGAGCTGTATAACCAGACGCCGTTCCAGCCGGCGCACCGCGTGACGCACGACCCCGCCGCCGCCATCCAGCACGGCCTGTTCTATTGGCGGGACGGCTACCCGGATGACCACCTGTTCGCCGA
>CAXTDP010000758.1:0-3154 GCA_964242295.1 uncultured Acetobacteraceae bacterium
GGGGGCGCCCAGCACGGCCCGCGCCGGCCACCATCCGGCGCCCGCTGGCACGCCGCAGCAGGGCGGCGTCAAGGCATCCCACACCGCCAGCCGCAGCGACGGAGTCAGCATGGTGCCGGACTGGCTGGCCAGGAACATCAAGGCGCCGAACAGCAGGCTCACCACATTCACGGTCCGGCGCGCCCGGCGCAGCCCCAGCGCCGACACCAGGCCAACCGCCACGCCGGCCCCGGCGCCTGCGGCCAGCAGCGACAGCGCGCACAGGGCCGGGTAAGCGGCCAGCCACCCAGGCCCGTCCATCACCGCCAGCACGTTCGCCACCGGCCCGAGCATCAACAGCCACGGCACCGCCACGCCGGCCGCGATGCCGAGCATCCGCGTCCCCAGCACGCGGCGCAGCGGCACCGGGGATGCCAGCAGCCAGTCGAGGTCCCGCCGCTCGAACAGGGCCGACACCGCGACATCCAGCGCCTGGGACAGGATAAGGCCGCCCAGGATCAGCAGGGCGACGTTGGCGTAGGCCAGCCGGTCGGCCAGGCGGGGCGCTTGGCCCAGCAGCCACACCGCCGCCCCGAGGCCGATCAGGTGGGCGATGGCGGCAAGCCCCAGCACCAGCAGGCCCGCGGACTTCCACCGGGACGCCAGCCGGGACCGTCGCCAGATCAGCCGCAGCTCGTGGTGCAGCAGCCACCCTACCGACCCGGGTCGGAGCATCATGCCGGCGCCGCGACCAGGGCGAGGAAGATGTCCTCCAGCGTGTGATGCCCGGGGTGGCGGGCGCGCAGCTCGTCGAAGGTGCCGACCTCCAGCAGACGTCCCCCGGCGATGATGCCGATGCGGTCGGCGATGCGCTCGGCCACGTCCAGGATGTGGGTGGTCAGCACGATGCCGGTGCCCGCGGCCACGCGGTCCCGCAGCAGGTCCTTCACGTCCCGCGCCGCGGCGGCGTCCAGCCCGGTCAGCGGCTCGTCCAGGATCAGCAGCCGGGGGTCGTGCAGCAGGGCGCCGGCCAGCACCGCCTTTTGCCGCATCCCGCGGGAAAACCCCTCGCACCGCTCGTCCCGGTGCGGCCACAGGCCCAAGCGGTCCAGTAGGTCCTGCGCCCGCCGCGCCGCCAGGCCCGGCGGCACCGACCACAGCCCCGCCACGAACTCCAGGTACTCCAGCGGGGTCAGCTTGTCATACAGCAGCGGCTCGTCCGGCAGCCAGGCCGTGACCCGCTTGGCAGCCACCGGGTCGGCCAGGGCATCCACGCCGCATACCTGGATGCCGCCGGCGTCCGGCCGCAGCAGGCCCGCCACCATGCGCAGCGTCGTGGTCTTGCCGGCGCCGTTGGGGCCGAGCAGCGCGAACACCTCGCCCGCCCGCACCTGCAGGTCCAGCCCATCCACCGCCACCCGGTCGAACGACTTGCGCAGGCCGCGCAGCTCCAGCGCAGGCGGGGGAAGTGTCATGGTGTTGCGTGCTTCCCCGTGACGCGATTCCAGGCGAGCTTACCCCTGCCCGAGCCGGGCGTCATCCGGAGAGCCGCCATGCTGACCGTCCACCACCTCGAAAAGTCGCAATCCGAACGGATTACCTGGCTGTGCGAGGAGCTTGGCTTGCCCTATGAGCTGAAGCTCTACAAGCGCGACCCCGTCACCATCCTGGCGCCGCCCGAGCTGAAGGCGCTGCACCCACAGGGAACCGCGCCCATCATCGGGGACGACGGCCTGGTGCTGGCGGAGTCCGGGGCCGTCATGCAGTATATCCTCGGCAAGTACGGCCAAGGCCGCCTAGCGCCCGGCCCGGACGACCCGGCCTTTGCCCCCTATCTATACTGGTTCCATTTCGCCAACGGCACTCTGCAGCCCGCCATGGGCCGCAACATGGCGATGCACTGGCTGAAGCTGCCACCGGACAACCCGGTGCTGCTGCGGATGCGCGGCCGGTTGGACGGTGCGATGGACCAGGTGGAGGCTCGGCTCGGCGAAGCGGAGCACCTGGCCGGGATGGAGCTTACGGCCGCCGACATCATGATGGTGTTCTCCCTGACCACCATGCGGATTTTCATGCCGCTGGACCTCGCGCCTTATCCCAATATCCTGGCCTATCTGCAGCGCATCGGCGCCCGTCCCGCCTACCGCGCCGCCATGCACAAGGGCGACCCGGACCTGACGCCGCTGCTGACCTGAGCCGGCGTCCCAGCCAAAACGCGCCAAACCCCTAGCACCCGGCGTTCCCGCAACCTTATCCTAGTTACTTGCACGCCGGGCTTGGCAATGGAGGCATCTGCTTGAAGCACCACCTGACCGCCTGGACGGTTGCACTGTCCCTGGCCATCGCCGCTCCCGCCGTCGCGCAAACCTCGCTCACGCAGACCCCGCCAGCACCGGCAAACCTTGCGCAGCCGGTTCCCGCACCGGCTGCCGCCCCGCTGATTGCCGCCAACGGCGTCATGCGTGCCACGCTGGACAACGGACTGCGCATCGTGGTCGTGCCCGACAAGCTCGCGCCAGTAGTCACGACCAACCTCAGCTACCTCGTCGGGTCCAACGACGCGCCCGCCGGCTTCCCCGGCACCGCGCATGCGCTGGAGCATATGATGTTCCGCGGCAGCGCCGGGCTGGACCGGGATCAGTTGTTCGATCTCGGCGCGCTGCTTGGCGGCAACTACAACGCCAGCACCACCGAGACCGTCACCCAGTACACCTACACCGTCCCCTCCGCCGACCTGGCCCTGGCTTTGCGCAGCGAGGCGCTGCGGATGCGCGGCCTGACGCTCAGCCAGGCGGATTGGGAGCAGGAACGCGGTGCGATCAGCCAGGAAGTGTCGCGCGACCTGTCCAGTCCGTTCTATGTTTATTCTTCCCAGGTGCAGGGGCTGCTGTTCGCAGGTTCCCCCTACGAGTTCGACGCGCTGGGCACCCGGGCTTCGTTCGACAAGACCGACGCCGCCCTGCTGCGCCGCTTCTACGACCAGTGGTATGCCCCCAACAATGCCATCCTAGTGATCGCCGGCGACGTGGACCCGGCTGCCGCCATCGCCGAGGCCCGCAGCATCTTCGGCCCCATCGCCCGACGCGGCCTGCCGGCCCACGCGCCGGTCCATCTGGCGCCGGTCGTCAAGCAGACCATCGAGCTGCCGACCAGCTTCAGCACCGCCATCGCCGCC
>CAXTDP010000759.1:0-3145 GCA_964242295.1 uncultured Acetobacteraceae bacterium
AGCCCAGTCCCGTCAGTAACTTAGCTGATCTGCAAAACTTTGTCCCTAGACCCTAATGTTCGCCGAAAACGTCATCGAGAAAAAGGTGAGCAATCACCCTCCTGCTGCACATTGAGCACCATCAGCCAGTCTGCTGCAAATACAGGTTGAACATTCCTATCCTACAACGGCATAAGCTGCGAGGCAGGTATATAGTCTTGTATGTAGAAACTATGACAAAACCTATCCTACAATAATATCATTAGGGTTGCACTGTCCTGTTCTATTGCGGTATCTCCCCCTCACGTGATGTTACCGTATATGACAGGCAGAGTTCATGAACTCACCGCTCCTGACTGACGCCATAGCTGCTGCACGAGCCGAACTGATCGTTCACTTGGCTGACACACCGGCGCTTGTTGAACAAGCCTACCGCCTCCGCCACCAGGTTTATTGCCTGGAGCGAGGCTACGAGCCGAGTGTGAACGACCGGGAAACCGACGCCTATGACAGGCGTGCCCGTCACGTCGTGCTCTGCCTTCGCGGCTGCGGCACCGTCATCGGGACCGTTCGCATGATCCTGCCCCAGGCGCGCCAGCCCACTCGCAGCTTCCCTATGCAGGCCGTCTGCGACCCTGCAATACTCCATGCCGTCCCGTTCAAAAGCGCCGTCGAGGTGTCCCGCTTTGCCGTTTCGAAGGAGCGCCGCAACATAAGTCCGGCGGCGGCCAGCCTGTCCCGCCTTGCGCTCGTGAGGGGCCTCGTGCAGCTCAGCCAGCAGGCAGGCGTTACGCACTGGTGCGCAGTCATGGAGCGGACGCTGCTGCGGTTGCTGCGTTCGTCGGGCATCCACTTCGAGTCCGTTGGCCCCTTGATCGAGTATCACGGCCTGCGTCAGCCAGCAGTCTGCGAACTTGCAGGCATGCTGGACCGCATGCGGGTCGAACAAACCGAGATCTGGGATTTCGTGACCAACGGAGGTGAGTTCGTGGCCAGCCACAGGCGCTCCTTGCAGGCCGCTTGAGGCTGTGACCAGTTGCCGCCAGTCAGGGCGCGACAGGGTATGCGTCCTGCGCAGGCCGCGGTATTTACGGATCGGCGCTGATGTCAGGCGCCATGCAAAACCCATGTGGCGTGTTGCCTCAAGACGGAATGTTACCAAACATCTCGCTGTCGTCGGTCACGTTCAGCTCAGCGCCGGTCTGCATCGCCGCCCTCGAACCGCTCCTAACGGTCGAGGACAATGGCCCAAGCAGCACTTCCCGTGCCATCGTCGCCCGGCGCACCTTCATGAACCGCTGCACTGTCCGCACATGGTCGGCGCCAAACCGGTCGGGATGCAGCCCGCGCAGCCGCTCCAGCGCGTCCACCGCCGACAACGAAGGCTGCGCCTCCAGCCACGCCAGCATCTGGTCGCGCACCGCGTCCAGCAGCGACGTCCGCACCACCGGCTTGCAACGTATGTAGCGGCGCCGGTGCGTCGGACGCTGCTCTCCTTCAGACCACGCCACCTTCAGGCTCGCCGTGAACTGCGCCAGGTCAATCGGTGCCGGCGTGTCACAGCGGCCAGCGCCCATCCCGCGCGCATCCACCCGCTTGCCCAACTCCGATTGCGACGCACGCATCTCGGCCAGCAACAGGACCGGGTCGGCGTCGGCCAGCATGTCCCGCAGCCGCGCTTTGTCCGCGTCCGACAGCTTCGCAGGCACGAGCGCCCGCGCCACCGGCGGCTCGGGCGCGTGGTAGCGCTTGAACACCCGCGCACCCTCGCGCCGCTTCTCCCGCAACTTGAACGAAGGCTGGAACAGATTGCCGTGCAGCCGCGCCGCCGCATACAGCCGGCCCAATGCCTCACCGGCCAGCACACCCTCGAACCGGCCGTAGCCAACCAGCCGGCGCACAATCGCGCCGTTCTTCTGCTCCACCCATGCCTGATCTTTCTTCCGGTAGGCCCGCGAGCGCGTCACCTCCAGGCCCTCCGCCCGGCACCAGCCCACAACCAGGTCATTCATAAATAGGCTGTCGTTGTCGAAATCCACCCCGCGCAGCGGAAAGGGAAACAGCTCCCGTACCAGACCCAGGGCGTGCACGACCATCTCCGCCTCGCGCACCACGAGCGGGATGCACTCCGTCCAGCCCGTAGCCACGTCCGTCAGAACCATCGTCTGCACGAACGCCCCCGACACCGTCCTGCCGCCATGTGCCACGAAGTCCACCTCGGCCCAGCCCGGCGCCGGGTCGCCCCAGTCATTGAACGTCCGCACCGGCACGCTCCGCCGAACCGCCGAGCCGAACCCCACAGGACGCCGCCGCCCGCAGCCAGCGACAAGGCGCACCCCGGCCAGCAGGCCGTCGATGCCGGCAGCATTCACCGCCAGCAGCTTGGCCCGTGTCGCCTCATCCAGCACTATGCGACCATGTCGCTCCAAGGCCGGCAACAGCACCGGCACCATCGGCCGCAGCCGCTTCGAACACACTCTGTCCGCAACCTCCCACAACTAGCTCAGCGCGTCCCGAACCCGTTTGTCGATGCTACGCTGTGCAAGCCCTGCCCCGACATGATCGAGCCGTCGCAGTATGCCACGCCAAGGCCGCCGACCACGGGTAATGCCGCATGGCGCCGGCCTATGGTGCTGCGTTACGTAACGGGAAACGCACCATGCCAGGACGTCGTCATCGCCGGCCGGCCGGCCGACACGACCCAAGATTATGCCGCAGCAGGGCAAACAAGCGTTGCTTCTTCAGGGCCGTCCACATAATTCTCGATGATTGAGTTTGGGCTTTCCTATACTCCGTTCACGTCAGGATCCGAAAATCCTCAGGCGAGGTGACGCGGAAGTTGTCGGACACGGCGTCGCAATACAGGTGCCACTTCCTGGGCACCTCCTCGCGCAGGAAGGTCAGGATCGCGCCGCTGAAGTCGGCGAACGTTGCGTGACACCGGTTGTGGGTGACGTGCTTGTGCATCAAGCCCCATAGTCGCTCGATCGGGTCGAGATGCGAGCAGTAGGCTGGGATGAAGTGCAGCTTGATCCGGCACCCCGGCTTCGCCAGCCAGGCCTGCACCAGCTTCGCATGGTGGTATCGCGCATTGTCCAGGAAGAGATGGACGACCCGCTTGCGCGGATACATCGCCTGAATGGCCGTCAGCAGCATGATCGTGCTG
>CAXTDP010000760.1:0-3137 GCA_964242295.1 uncultured Acetobacteraceae bacterium
CGCGGGCAGCGCGACCTCGTGGCCGTGGTCGGGCATGCGGCGGCGATCAACGCCGGCGAGTTCATCAGCGCCACCGGCTGGTGGACCACCGACCGCGACCACGGCCTGCAGTTCAAGGCGGCCAGCGTCACCACCACGCAGCCGACCACGCTGGAGGGGATCGAGAAGTACTTGGGCTCCGGCATGATCCGCGGCATCGGCCCGGTTTATGCCCACGCCCTGGTCCGCGGGTTTGGCGAGCGCGTGTTCGACCTGATCGAGCAGGAGCCGCACCGGCTGCGCGAGGTAACCGGCATCGGCAAGAAGCGGGCCGCGCGCATCGTCGCAGGCTGGGCCGACCAGAAGGCGATCCGCGAGATCATGCTGTTCCTGCACGCCCACGGCGTCGGCACGTCGCGGGCGGTGCGCATCTACAAGACCTACGGCCAGGACGCCATCGCGCTCATCACCGAGAACCCGTATCGGCTGGCACGCGATATCCGCGGCATCGGCTTCCGCACCGCCGACCAGGTCGCGGCCAAGCTGGGCATTGAGAAGGAGGCCACCATCCGGGTGCGCGCCGGGCTGTCGTTCGGGCTGGCCGAGGCCACGGGCCAGGGCCACTGCGGGCTGCCCACCGCCGAGCTGACCCGCAGCACGTCCGAACTGATCGAGGTCGGAGCCGGGCTGATTGGGGATGCACTGACCCTTGAGCTGCAGGACGGCGAACTCGTGGCCGACACGGTGGACGGCGAGGCGTGCGTGTTCCTGGCCGGGCTCTACCGTTCGGAGCAGGCCATCGCCGAGCGCTTGCGCCTGCTGTCCCGGGGCCGCCCGCCGTGGCCCGAGATCAATGCCGGGCGTGCGATCCCCTGGGTGGAAGCCCGAACCGGGCTGGCCCTGGCGCCGAGCCAACGGGACGCGCTGGCCTTGGCCGTGCAAGCCAAGGTGCTGGTCATCACCGGCGGCCCGGGCGTGGGCAAGACCACGCTGGTGCGTTCGGTCTTGCAGGTGCTCGGCGCCAAGGGGACTCGGGTTGCGCTGTGCGCGCCCACTGGCCGGGCTGCCAAGCGCTTGGCCGAGAGCACCAGGCTTGAGGCCCGCACCATACACCGTCTGCTTGAGGCTGACCCGAAGACGGGCGGGTTCAAGCGCGGCGAGGCGCACCCGCTCGACTGCGACCTGCTGGTGGTGGACGAGGCCAGCATGGTGGACGTGCCGCTGATGCGGGCGCTGCTCATGGCGCTGCCGGACGCAGCGGCGCTGCTGCTGGTGGGCGACGTGGACCAGTTGCCGAGCGTCGGTCCCGGCCAGGTGCTGGCGGACGTGATCGCCTCCGCCGCCGTGCCGGTGGTGCGCCTCACGGAAGTGTTCCGCCAGGCGGCGCAGAGCCGGATCATCACCAACGCGCACCGCATCAACCAGGGTCAGATGCCGGAGCTGACGTCGCCGGACGGCTCGGACTTCTACTTCGTCGAGGTCGCGGAGCCGGAGGACGCCACCCGCAAGCTGCTGGCCGTGGTGCGCGACCGCGTGCCGGCCCGATTCGGGCTGGACCCGGTGCGCGACGTGCAGGTGCTGTGCCCGATGAACCGGGGCAGCCTGGGCGCACGCGCGTTGAACATGGAACTGCAGCGGGCGCTGAACCCGCCTGGTGAGCAGCGGGTGGAGCGGTTTGGCTGGACCTATAGTCCCGGCGACAAGGTCATGCAGGTGACCAACGACTACGAGCGCGACGTGTTCAACGGCGACCTCGGCATCGTCGCGGCCCTGGACCTGGAGGACGGCGCGCTGACGGTCAGCTTCGAGGGACGCGAGGTGGAGTATGGCTTCGGCGAGCTGGACGAGTTGGCGCTGGCCTATGCGACGACGATCCACAAGGCGCAGGGGTCCGAGTATCCGGTGGTGGTGATCCCGCTCATGACCCAGCACTACGCCATGCTGGCGCGCAACCTGCTCTACACCGGCGTGACCCGGGGCAAGCGGCTGGTCGTCCTTGTCGGCCAACGCAAGGCGCTGGGCATGGCGGTCAGGAACGCCGGCGCGCGACGCCGGTGGTCCAAGCTGCGGGAGTGGCTCAAGCCGGCGCCGGGGCGCAGCAAAACCGGGGCGCCTGGCGCACAGTCGACAGAGCCAACCACGCTGGAAACGAGAAGAGCTTGATATGCTGCGCGCCCGTGTGTCCCGCACCCGCCTGACCTTGCCATCGGTCGATGATACAGCCGACCCATCCATCCTCGCCCCTGCACGGATGAGACCAGCAAAGAAGGCCACCTCCCGCTCGCGAGCGCTCAGCGCCGACACGCTGGAAGGATTGGGCGCGCGTAGGCTTGCCGAGTTGCTGATGGACACTGCCCAGGGCAACCCGGCGCTGGCCCGATCATTGCGCCTCGTCTTGGCTGGCACGGACGGTGGTGGCCGGCTTGCGGCGGAGGTGGAAAAGCGCCTGCGCACCATCGGGCGCTCGCGCGGGTTCGTCGAGTGGGACAAACTGCGGCCTCTCGCCCGCGAGCTGGACAGTCTGCGCGAGACCATCGCCGGGCCGCTTGCGGCAGCGGATCCCGAGGCGGCGGTGGTACAGATGCGCCTGCTGCTCAGCCTAGTATTACAGTTGCACGGCTATCTTCAAGGCTCTTGTCGGGTTCTGGGGTGGTGATCCGGGTGGTGCGGCTGGCGGATATCTGGTGTGACGGGTGAAGCGCGCGAGGAGCCTTTGCCATTATGCCTGCATCTGACTTGGTCAACCTTTCGGGCCTGATGGATGACGCCAAGTGCTTCGCGCTTGTGCGCCAGCACCGCTGGCCGGAAGGTGCACGCTGCCCTGGATGCGCCAGTTCTTCGGTGATCCGGGACGGGTGCGACGACACGCAGCCGCATCGGCAGCGTTACCGCTGCAAGGCGTGCGCGTCCCGCTTCGACGACCTCACCGGACTTGATGCCGCTTTGCGGCATCTCCCTCCGGGGGGATCGCTGCGCGATGGTGCTGGCCGGCCATCACCAGCCGCTGCGGGTGTGGGTGCTGTGCCTCCCCTTCACGGGGCTGGACCTCTCGAACCGGCAGTTCGCGACAGCGTGGTGCAGGGATCAGGGGTATGGGCGCATCGACCCCAATCCCGCCCTGGGGTCAGGCGACGCGGACGTAGCTCGGGTGTCCGAGA
>CAXTDP010000761.1:0-3134 GCA_964242295.1 uncultured Acetobacteraceae bacterium
GGTCGTGAAGCTGATCGGGGTCCAGCCTGCCAACCGGGTGGACATGGATCAGTTCAGCAAGGATGTCGGCGTAATCGGGACTGCAGGAACTATGAGGGCCATCCAAGGCGGTGCAGAGCAGACCATGAAGGGCGCAGGCTCCCTCTCCAGTCGGGGGCAAAAGCTGCTCGGGCATGAGGGTGGAAATGCGGGAGGAGCAGGTGCTAAAGGCAACGGGCGCTCTGGCCCGGACACAACCCTCTCGGCCGCGTCTGATATATCCCCTCCTAGTGGCGAAGGAGACTGATTTTTGTCCGAGCTCACAACTGGCTTCATCCTGGGTCAGATCTCCGAGGGCTACTTCGATAGTGTTGCTCGGACTGCAGAGGCAGGAATGGCTGCGCTTCGGGGATCAAGGCGGGAACTGACCCAGGCTGACGTTGACGCGCTGCTTGCGGAGAACCAGGCGCTTCGCAACGACAATGCTCGTCTGCGAGCCGTCAACGCCTCCGTCGAAGAGTATGTCACTTACCTTGAAGGCTGGGGCGACCGTCTTTACGCGGAGCTGGTCAAGATCAAAGGCCGCTGACCGCGTTCGCAACAAGCGCCTGCATGGTGTCTCTCAGGCAACCCCGGAGAGACACCATGAAGGCTACCCTGCTCACAGTTTTCGCGGCATCGCTGGCCGTGCTGGCTGGATGTTCTAGCGGCAACCTGAAATCGGCGAAGGATTACAACGTTCCTTCCCCACCCCCCGTCCTGCACCCCAACTACAACCCTTATGCGAAGTATGGGGAGGCAAACGCCACCTGGCGTCCGCCCGTCATAGATCGCGATGGCACGATCCAGAAGCCGGCCGAGGCTTCCTCGCAATGGGACCGGCCGGACTACGAGGGTTCGGGATGGGCGACCGGGGCGGCCCGCTCAGTGTTTAGCAGACCGCCCGGCACGTTCTAGTCTGACGAGGGGCTTACGAAGGATGGACGGCCGGGCCTGAGCCTAGCTGTCCATCGCCGCCCCAAGCCGGGCCCGAAGCGCCAGCTCGGCGCGTAACTTCGCGTTCTCGAATGATGGCGCTGGTCCACCTACCGTCGGCCCATCCACATCGTCGGGTCCCCACAAGCACCAGCTCACCTTCGGCATGCACGCCGGCGTCTGGTCGAGGTAGCGGTCCCCCATCTCCACCACTAACAGGCGATACTCGCCGCACTCGGCAGTGGCGGTCTGGGTGGGTCCATCGCCTGCTCGATGGCGACCAGGCACCCACAGGCACATCGGCAGCGAGCCGCAGGCCGGAGCGCCTTTCATTGCTCGCTCCATGCGGAGGCTGGCCAGGTTCTTGAGGAAGCCCTGTCCCGAAAGGTCAGCCGGACGCTGGCGGCTCATGACGGCCACCAGCTATCCTCGGTCGCCAGGAACTCCCGCGCTGATCCCAACCGCCTCGTCCGCACCTGCCAGTTGACCAGGGCATTGTAAAAGGCCGCCAGGAATAAAGCCGTGCAGAACCCGACCAGGCCAAGGACGTAGGCGAGGCTGACGTACCTAGGCTGCAGCAGCGCGACATAGACCCAGGCCACGAAGAACCCTGTCCCACCGACGAGATAGGTGTAGGCCGCCGTCGCTGACTGCCTGCGCCGGTTGGCAAGCTGCCGCATTATCTCGGCTTCCGAGGTTCCGGAGAGGAAGGCGATCGCCGCCAGGTCGAGGCCATGATCCTCCTCGACCCGGATGCGCGGGTCGCGTTGCGGGCCGGCACGGATGATGTCTGTCAGCCGGCCGATCACCTGCGCGCCCTGTGCGACCTGCCGCGGGTTGAAGGCGTCAACCGGGCCGCGCAGCAGCGTTCCCAGGGTGCCCCACAAGCCGCTCCGATTGCCGCCGGGTGGCGATACCTGCTTTGCCATGGTCAGCCTCCCATCGAGGCGAGAAGGGCCTCAATGTTGTCCGGCAGCCCCACGGCAAAGCCCTCGGTGCCATCGGCCTTGCGCCAGACCAGCGTAGGCGTGCCGCGCAGCTTGAGGGCTTCCGCGGCAGCCATATTCTGTGCGAGGCGAGCTGCCGCGTCCGGTCCTGCTGGGGGGAGAGGCGTGGTCTGCTGGTCGCGCCACGCTGCTACGATTTGGTCAGCGGGCATGCTCAGCAGGGCCTTGGCCGCGATCGTGCTCCGTCCCTGGTCCTCGTAGTCCAGCACGGACAGCGGGATCACCGCAACCTGCAGCTTGCCGGACGCGACGTAAGGACGGAGCTGGTCCATCGCCCTGACCGAGAAGCTGCACAGGGGGTCGATGAACACGTAGAGACGCGGCGCGGTAGCCGGCCCGGCCGTGCCGAAGATGGTGGCCTCCGCAGCCTTAAGCGCGCTTTCAGATGGCTTGCCCACGGCCTGGTCAGGGACTGGCGGAACTGGGGTGGGTGCCGCAGATGAGCCGATCGTCACCGTAGGTATCGTGCCCTCGATGGGCGCCACTTGGCCGCGGGTGATATTGCGGCCGGAAGCGTCCCACATCACACCGCCTACGGCCGCTTGCCCGTCTGGAGCGAGGTAAAAAACCTGGAATGTGCTGCCGTTCCGCGCGAAGACGGTCTGCAGCCCATGCTGCACACCAAGGTCGAAGAGCTGGGCGCCATTGGACGCGATGCGTCGCAGGGCCGGCACACGCCCAACCCGGTCGGCCCCGATCGGCGTCATCCCCTCGGTGGTGGACGCGGGTGTAATAACCCGGCCAGGAGGGGCAGAGGGCGGCAAGGCTGCCTCCGCTGCGGGCTGCGGGACCGCGCAGCTTGGCGCCGAAATCGCAATCGTGGGTGTGAGTAGCAGGCTGGACGCCAGTAAGAGGGCGCGCATGAAGATCTCCTTTGTCCTCGGAAAGGATAGGAAGGCTTGTTGCGAACGCAGTTAATGGTTCTGGGCGTACTGCTAGCGCGCGCGAGTGACGTGCAGCCGGCGTGGTTTAAATCTGGGTCACACGTGAAGCTGAGTTGGTATTGTCAGGGCGGCCGACACGTCACCGCATCAGGGTAAAGCTGTGCCTCCCGGGAAGGGCTGCCGGCAACAAGCGGTCTGGGTGCGAGGACGGCGCAGCCTCAACCCTGATGACCGTCTGCATGACCTTGCCCGATCGCCAGAGCCGCAACTCCGCCTGCTCGCCAACAGC
>CAXTDP010000762.1:0-3132 GCA_964242295.1 uncultured Acetobacteraceae bacterium
GTGGCGCTCGGCGCGGGGCTGGCGGCAGCGGGCCTGCGCCTGGTGTATGGCGGCGGCAACGTCGGGCTGATGGGCGCGGTGGCGGACGGGGCGCTCGGCGGCGGCGGCGAGGTGCTGGGCATCATCCCGGAGTTCCTGCAACGGCGGGAGGTCGCGCATGACGGCGTGCAGCGGATGGTCCTCACGGACAACATGCACGACCGTAAGCGCCAGATGTTCGAGGCGTCCGACGCCTTCGTCACCATGCCCGGCGGCCTCGGCACCTTCGACGAGACCATCGAGATTACCACCTGGCGGCAGCTTGGCCTGCATGACAAGCCGATCCTGGTCTGCGACGTCGGCGGCTGGGCGCAGCCCTACCTGGCGCTGCTGGATGCAGCGGTGCGGCAGGGCTTTGCCGATCCGGCGACGGCGGCGCTGTATGAGGTGCTGCCCGATGTGCCAGCGGTCCTGCGCCGCCTGCACGGGGCAACCGCAGCCGTAGCCGCCCATTCAGGCCTTATGTGAGGGTGGCTTGCGTTGGGACCCCGATGCAAACCGCTATAGGTTCACCTAGGCCGTCGGCGTAGCTGGAAGGTCGGGTTGACACCGCCAGCGGCAAAACCCTAGAAACCCCTCCTCCCGCCCGGGGGCGCGTAGCTCAGCGGTAGAGCATTCGCTTCACACGCGAAGGGTCACAGGTTCAATCCCTGTCGCGCCCACCACCCGGTGCCTTCGGGGGAACCCCGGCTTCCCCCAGATCCCACCACAACCCGGCGAAGGCGGCGACGCCCTCGCGTGCCGGGGCGATCAGCAGGTGCTCGTTGGGGCCGTGCTGGCGGCAGCCGTTGTAGCTGTGCGGCACCCAGGCCAGAGGCGTGCCCAACAGGTCCACGAACACATCACCCGGCAGGCCGCCGCCGCTGTTCGGGATCAACTGCACCGGGCGGCCCAGGCTACCGGCCATGCTGGCGGCCGCCCAGGTGATCCAGGGGTCGTCCGGGCTGGTGCGGCTCGCGGCCATGCGGACGCCGTAGGGCACGACCTGCACCTCGGGGAAGCCTGCCGCGTCCAGGTGCGCCCGCAGCGCCGGGACGAAGCCCTCGGGGTCCACATCCACGGTGTAGCGTATCTGGCAGTGCGCCCAGGCGTTCGGCGCGACGGCATTGACCGGGGACTCCGGCTTGCCGGAGGTCATCGCCAGCACGATAAAGCTGGTCCAGGCATACACCTTCTCGGCGGTGGTCAGGCCAGGCTCGCCCCAGTCCGGGTCTATGGTGGCGGCGCCGCCCTCGGCGGTCAGGTCTAGCCCGGCGAGGGCGCCGCGCACCGCGGGCGGGATGGCGGGAGGCAGCCAGCCCGGCACCAGGATGCGGCCGTGCCGGTCGGCAATGGCGGCGATGGCGTGGGCCAGGATGATGGCGGGGTCGCGGGTCATGCCGCCCCAGTTGCCGGAATGCACGCCGCCGGGCCGCACATCCACCAACAGGTCGAAGTGGTAGCTGCCGCGCGTGCCGGTCGAGAGAGTCGGCGTCCCGGCCTGGACGCGTGGTCCATCGCTGGCCAGCAGCACGTCGGCGGCCAGGGCGTCGCGGTGGGTGGCCACGAACTCGCGCAGGCCGGGCGACCCCACCTCCTCCGCCGTTTCCAGCAGCAGCTTGAGGGTGAAGCCGAGCCGGCCGCCGCGCTCGGCGAGCACGGCCTCCAGCGCCGTGAGGTTGATGGCGTGCTGGCCCTTGTTGTCGGCGGCGCCGCGGCCGTACCAACGGTCGTCCTCACGCTGCAAGGTCCAGGGGTCGCGCCCTGCATCCCACTGACCAGCCATGCCGAGCACGGTGTCGCCGTGTCCATAAGTGAGGACGGTCGGCCCCTCCGCTTCCCGCCGGACCGCCAATAAGATCGGACCGTGGCCCGGCACCGGGTTTGAATGCACCTCGACCGAGAAGCCCATCTGCTCCAGCCAGGGCCGGATGCCGTCATCGAGGTAGCCTTGCAGCGCGACGGCATGAGCCGGGTCCTGGGAGGTGCTCTGGACTGCCACAAGGTCCTGCAGGCGTGTCTCGAATCCGCCCTCGTCGAAGTCTCGCAGCGCACGGTCAATCGCGCCCGATTTGGTGCTGTTCATGCTGCTTCCCCTTGATTGCGGCGATCAGGCTGCCGCCGGACGGCGTAGCTGACCAACCCAGCCAAACCCGAGACAATTTGCCCTATTGCGGCCTGACCGGCATGATCCGCCTCATGCGCTGCTTTATTCTGCTGCTGCTCTTGGCCGCCTGTGCCAGCCCTACAGTATCCACAGATGGCGAATGGTTCGGCGACATGACGCCAGACCAGGCATCACCGAATTGTCCGTCTGGCCGGGCAAGCCTTGTGGCGAGACGTGCCGCTGCATTGTTCACTCCAAACGAGGGCACGCAGACACTAGCCGGAACGATCACGCCCGAAGGCACGGTAACGGCTACCCGAAGCACGACCGGAGCAGACAAGAAGCCCTACACCGTCACACTTGCGGCGCGCGTGGGAGATGGCTTGATCACTGGGGCCTATGCCACCCCGCGCTGCCGTTATACGGTTAGGCTTCGCCGGTCCTAAGCGTCACTTCGGCTGCACGCCGCCCACCCCTCCTGGTGCTCCAGGGGGCGGAATCACCGGCATGGTCCCTGTGGCGGGCGGGCGGATCACTGCCGCGTCGCTGCTGGCGGGTGGCGCCACCACGGGCGACTTGGCGGAGGTGTCCGGCAACGGGCGGACTGCCTGGGTGTCACCGCCAGCGCCGGGCGGAAGCGTCGGGGCATCCCGCTCCGGCGGAGAAGGCGGAACGGACGTTTGAGCGTGTACAGGCCTAGCCAGGATCAGGCCCAACGCCAGCAGGACCGCGAGCAAGACCCACATCCAGTCTGGCTGCGGCTGGGGCCGGCGGCGGCGCAATGCAATGGCTACCGCCCGCTTCGGTCCTTGCGACATCCCGGCACTACTCCCTGTGTTTCAGCGTTGGTGAGTTTCCCATATGGGGTTGCAACGCGGCGGGCGCGGGCTGGCGGCAGCGGCACACGGCTTCGTGTCCGTTCAAGCTTTGCTCGGGTTTACTTGGCCAGCCAGTGCGCCCGGCGGACGACACGCCGCCGCGCCGGCCGGTGAGGGCGCACCGGCGGC
>CAXTDP010000763.1:0-3126 GCA_964242295.1 uncultured Acetobacteraceae bacterium
GTCGATGGCGGTGCCCGCGCGGCGGCCGAGCTCTTCGGCGGTGCGGAGGTCGTCAGGCCCGCTTGGGCGGCGTGGCCGGCCAGCTCTTGATCAGGGCGTCGTAGTCAACGGTCTGGCCCTGCGGCTTCTCGTTGGCCAGCTTGCGCTGCGGGGCCAGCGTGCCGCTCGCCTCGGCCTTCTTGTACCAGTCCTCGGCCGAGGTGCGCGGGTTCAGCTTCGGGCCGCAGGCGCCCTGCACGTTGGAGCGCTCCAACCGTTCCATTACGCTGTCCTGCGCCTGCGCCAGCGCGTCCATCGCCTGCTGCGGCGTCTTGGTGCCCGCCGCGGCGTCGCCGATGTTCTGCCACCAGAGCTGCGCCAGGCGGGGGTAGTCCGGCACGTTGTTGCCAGTGGGGGTCCACTGCTCCCGCGCCGGGCTGCGGTAGAACTCGATCAGGCCGCCAAGCTGCGGCGCCCGCTCCGTGAACGACTTGTGCCAGATATCGCTGTCCCGGATGAAGGTCAGGCCGACGTGGCTCTTTTTCAGGCTGACCGACTTGGACACGCAGAACTGGGCATACAGCCACCCGGCGCTGCGGCGGTCGAGCGGCGAGGACTTCAGCATCGTCCAGGACCCCACGTCCTGGTAGCCCAGCTTCATGCCCTCCTTCCAGTAGCTGCCCTTGGGGGACGGCGCCATGCGCCACTTGGGCGTGCCATCCGCGTTCATCACTGCCAGGCCCGGCTTCACCATGTCCGCGGTGAAGGCGGTATACCAGAAGATCTGCTGCGCCACGTTGCCCTGCGCCGGCACAGGACCGCTTTCGCTGAACGTCATGCCTGGCGCCTGGGGCGGGGCGTACTTCTTCAGCCACTCCAGGTACTTGGTCACGGCATAGACCGCCGCCGGGCCGTTCACGTCGCCGCCCCGGGCGATGTCGGAGCCGACGGGCCGGCAGCCTTCCATCCGGATGCCCCACTCGTCCACGGGCAGGCCGTTCGGCAGGCCCTTGTCGCCGTTGCCGGCCATGGACAGCCAGGCGTCGGTGAAGCGCCAACCGAGCGATGGGTCCTTCTTGCCGTAGTCCATGTGGCCATACACGCGGACGCCATCTATCTCCTTCACGTCGTTGGTGAAGAACTCGGCAATGTCCTCGTAGGCCGACCAATTGACGGGAACGCCCAGGTCGTAGCCGTACTTGGCCTTGAAGGCGGACCGGATCGCCGGACGCTGGAACCAGTCCTGCCGGAACCAGTATAGGTTGGCGAACTGCTGGGTGGGAAGCTGGTACAGCTTCTTGTCCGGACCCGTCGTGAACGACAGGCCGATGAAGTCCGGCAGGTCCAGGCCCGGGTTGGTGACGGCCTTGCCCTCGCCCGCCATAAAGTCGGACAGCGGAACCGTCTGGTTGTAGCGGCTGTGGGTGCCGATGAAGTCGCTGTCGTTCACCCAGATGTCATACAGCTTGCGGCCGGACTGCATCTCGGTCTGTATCTTCTCGACGACGTCGCCCTCCTGGATGACGTCGTGCTTCACCTTGATGCCGGTGATCTCGGTGAACGCCTGCGCCAGGGTGCGGCTTTCATACTCGTGCACCGTCAGGGTTTCGGAGACGGTGCTGATGTCCATGCCCGCGAACGGCTTTGCCGCGTTCATGAACCATTCCATCTCGGCCATCTGCTGATCCTTGGTCAGCGTAGACGGCTGGAACTCTACATCCACCCACTTGCGGGCGGCGTCCATGCCCTGTCCGTAGGAGCGGTGGGTTCCAAGCACCAGGGCCGCGGCAGCGGACCCGGCCAGTAGATCACGACGTTTCACGTTCGTTGTCCTCCCCTTCTGTCCCTGCACCGTGCAGGGCAGCCGTTGTTAAGCCCAGCGGAACATCGCGGCTCCGAACAGGACCGAGATCACCCCAGCCGGCCACAGGTCGCCACCGACCAGGCCGAGCCATAGGATGTGGATGAACGCCGCCCCCAGTAGCGTAACGAACAGCCGGTCCCCGCGGGTGGTCGGGAAGCGCAAGATGCCGACCCGCGGCGTTTCCTGCCGGCGCGCGGCCAGCAGTGTCATGACCGCCAGCGCCGCGCCGAGCAGCACGAAGAACACGCCGGTCTGCCAGGTCCAGGCCATCCAGGTCAGGTCAGGCATGGTGCCTGCCATGACCAGGCGCTGCCATTGCGAGGAGCGGCGCGACGCGGCGGTCCAGGGGCCATGGGCGCAGTCCTGCCGGCCCCTTGATCGCTGCGGCACAAGAGCACCTCGCAGTGACGGGATGCTTGAGGCGAAGGGCAGGGCACATGACTGGCTCCATCACACCCGCCCCAGGGCGAAGCCCTTTGCGATGTGGTTGCGGACGAACCAGATCACGAGCGCGCCGGGCACCAGCGTCAGCACGCCGGCGGCGGCCAGCAGGCCCCAGTCCATGCCGGCGGCCGAGATCGTGCGCGTCATGATGGCGGCGATGGGCTTGGCGTTCACCGTCGTCAGCGTCCGCGCCAGCAGCAGCTCCACCCAACTGAACATGAAGCAGAAGAAGGCCGCGACCCCGATGCCGTTGGCGATCAGCGGCACGAAGATGCGCAGGAAGAAGCGCGGGAAGCTGTAGCCGTCTATCTCCGCGGTCTCGTCAATCTCGCGCGGGACGGCGGACATGAAGCCTTCGAGAATCCACACGGCCAGGGGCACGTTGAACAGGCAGTGCGCCAGGGCGATGGCCCAAGGCGTGTCGAACAGGCCCACGGCGGAGTACAGGTTGAAGAACGGCAGCGCGAACACGGCCGGCGGCGCCATGCGGTTGGACAGCAGCCAGAAGAACAGGTGCTTGTCGCCCAGGAACCGGTAGCGGCTGAACGCATAGGCCGCCGGCAGCGCGCAGGCCAGCGACAGCACGGTGTTGATGGCGACGTAGGTCAGCGAGTTGACGTAGCCCATATACCAAGATGGGTCCGTGAAGATGCGAACGTAGTTGGCCAGGGTCGGCGCATGGGGCCACAGGGACACGCCGGCGGTGATCTCCGCGTTGGTCTTGAAGCTCATGTTGACCAGCCAGTAGATCGGTAGGCTGAGCGCCAGCAGGTAGGTAAGCAGGATGGCCCGGCGCACCGTGAACCCCGACCCTGCCGCCCCCCGCGGGGCGCCGCCAG
>CAXTDP010000764.1:0-3108 GCA_964242295.1 uncultured Acetobacteraceae bacterium
CGCCCGACCATCAGCCCGGCGACGAACACCGCCAGCAGCGCGAACACCAGGATGCCATACAGGCCCGACCCGACGCCGCCCGGCACGACCTCGCCCAACTGCATCAGGAACAGGGTGATGAACCCGCCCAGCGGCGTGAAGCTGTCATGCATCGCGATCACCGCGCCGGTGCTGGTGGCCGTGGTGCCAGCGGCGAACAGCGAGGTCGCGGCAAGCCCGAAGCGGACCTCCTTGCCCTCCATGTTGCCGAACGTGGGGTCCACGCCCAAGGCCGTCAGCAGCGGGTTGCCCGCAGACTCCGCCGCGTAGTGCAGCCCGGCGAACACCGTCAGCAGCGACCCCATCACCCATAGCAGCGCGAAGCCCTGGCGCTTGTCGCCGACGATATGGCCAAAGGCGACGGCGAGCGAGAAGGGCAGCAGCAGGAAGGACCAGTTCTCCAGCAGGTTGCTCAGCGCGGTCGGGTTCTCGAACGGATGCGCGGAGTTGGCGTTGAAGAAGCCGCCGCCGTTGGTGCCCAGCAGCTTGATCGCCTCCTGGAAGGCGACGGGGCCGAGGGCGATGGTCTGCTTCGCACCCTCCAGCGTCGTCGCGTCCACCGATGCGGCCAGCGTCTGCGGCACGCCCATGGCGAGCAGCAGCGCCGCGACGACCAGGGACAGCGGCAGCAGGATGTACAGCGTCGCCCGGGTCACGTCGGCCCACAGGTTGCCGAGCGTCCGCACTCCGCCTTTGATGAAGGCGCGCGACACGGCGCAACCGGCGGCGATGCCGGTGGCGGCGGACAAGAAATTGTGCACCGTCAGGCCAAACATCTGCGCGCCGTGGCTCAGCGTAGTCTCGCCGGCGTAGGCCTGCCAGTTGGTGTTGGTGACGAAGCTCATGGCGGTGTTGAACGCCAGGCGCGGCGACATGCCGCTGAACCCCTGCGGGTTGAACGGCAGGTAGAACTGCAGGCGCAGGATCGCATACAGCAGCAAGAAGTGCAGCGCGTTCAGCATCAGGAGTGCCGCGGCATAGCCGCGCCAGCCCATGCCGCGCGCCGGGTCAATGCCGCAGAGGCCATACAGGCCCCGCTCGACCGGGCCGAGAATGGGGGACAGGGGGTTGCGGGCGCCCTGCATCGCCGCCGCGACATAGCCGCCGAGCGGGACTGCTGCCAGGAAGATGAGGGTGAGCGTGAGTGCGAATTGCACCCAACCGATAAGCGTCATGGTGGGGTCCTAGAAGTCTTCGGGACGCACGAGCGCCCAGACCAAGTAGAAGAACAGCCCGGCCGACACGGCCCCGCTGAGGATCAGGTCCAGCATGGCGTCAGATCCGCTCGCACAGCGCGGCATAGCCAGCCATAAGAAGGATGCCGCCGGTGCCAAGCACCGCGAGCAGAATGTCGAGCATGGGTGCGCCTCGATTGTTGCATCCCGTTAGATGCGGCCGGACCCCGTAAAACCGCCATTGCCATCAGGGGCAGGGAGCATAAACGTCCCGTAAAACCCGGGCTGTCTCCGGTCAGGCGGCGCCTTGCTCCGGCTTCGCAGCCTGCTGCGCCCTGTGCCGGTCCGGTTCTCGGCCCGGCGTTCCTAAGCCAACCTTTGGAGGTTTGCGCGCCGATGAAAATCCAAGCAGGCTTGTGCGGCCGGGCACGGCGGCAGGCCATCCATGTGACGCGCCGCACAAGCCTGCCCAGGTGTTCGCGGATCGGAAACTTCATTGTGCACAGCCGCGGCCTGCAGCCGGTTCCCGGGGCGAGTAAGCTCCGTCCGCGGCACAGCGGAGCACGGACATGGTTACGATACAGCGCAACGACTCGGTGCTTGGCGCCACCGTGCATGGCCTGGACCTCTCGCGGCCGATGGACGACGCGGCGTTCCCGACGGTCCTGGGCGCCCTGGGCCAATACGGCATACTGCGCATCCCCGGCCAGTCCATCGAGGCTGCCGACCTGAAGGCGTTCGCGTCCCGCTTCGGCACCCTGGAGATCAACGTCGCCAACACGTTCCAGGAGCCCGGCCACCCCGAGGTGATGGTGCTGTCCAACATCGTGCGGGACGGCAAGCCGGTCGGCCTGTCCGACGCAGGCCAGGACTGGCACACCGACATGTCCTACAGCGCGGAGATCGCCTTCGCCAACGTGCTGTACGGCATCACCATCCCGCACCGGGACGGCAAGCCGTTGGGCGGCACCGAGTTCGCCAGCATGTATGCCGCCTATGACGGGCTGCCCGCCGACGTCGTCGCCCGGCTGGAGGGCGCCACCGCCACCCACGACTTCAACAAGTTCTGGGAGGAGATGCGCCGCCGCCCCGGCAGCACCCGTGCGCCGTTGACCGAGGAGCAGCGCCGCCGCAAGCCGCCGGTGTCGCATCCCGTCCTGATGACCCATCCGATCACCGGGCGCCGCCTGTTGTATGCCAACCCTGGCTATGCCATCCGCATTGACGGCTGGGACGAGGCGGAAAGCGACGAGATGCTGGCCTTCCTGTTCCAGCACCAGTTGCAGCCGCGATACCGCCACGTCCATCGCTGGACCGCAGGCGACGTGCTGATCTGGGACGACCTGTGCACGATCCACAACGCCTGGCCCGACTACGGGCCGCACGAGCACCGGCTGATCAAGCGGTGCCAGGCGATGGCGGACCGGGTGTTCGACCCGGCCTGGGCGGCGCAGGCGGTTCTGCAGCCGGAAAAGGCGGCACGGGCGGCTTAACTGTGGTAGTGCGCGATAATGTATGCCTCGACGCGCAACCAGGTGCGGTTGCCGGCGCAGAGTTGATGAGACGGACACGGCTGCCGTCAGGGTCTGATGGCGCTACGATGTGCAAGGAAATTGAGCGGTAATCTGGCGGTCGCTGAATGGGGCGCCGCTGGTCCTATGGGCCGCAAGGAAGCTTGTTCAGGCAATCAACGTGCGGCTCTCCCCATCCGTCATCTTCCCTGGCGGGCGCTGCATGAGGATACGATCTGAGTCGTCGCCATGGCCCATAGATGTGTGGCGATCACCCGGCGCCGTTACGCCGGATGGACAATGCCGGCACGACCGCATGGAAGGATACACAGCATGACGCGCGTGCTTCTGATCGGCATCAAGCCCGAGGCAGTTGACGTCTC
>CAXTDP010000765.1:0-3108 GCA_964242295.1 uncultured Acetobacteraceae bacterium
GGGCCGACGCATGCGGCGCAGGCGTCCTACAACAACCATTGGGGCGTGCCGCTGACCCTGGCGCTGCTACAGCAGGATGCCGCGTTCTGCGTGGCGGAGATCGGCATGAACCATGCCGGTGAGATCGCGCCGCTGGCCCGGTTGGCGGCTCCGCATGTCGCGGTCGTTACGGCCGTCGCCTCGGCGCATATCGGCTATCTCGGCAGCTTGGAGGCCATCGCCGACGAGAAGGCGTCCATACGCGAGGGATTGCAGCCCGGCGGCGCCCTGGTGCTGCCGGCGGACAGCACGTTCTTCGGCCGCATGGCGCGGGGCGCTGCCGTCTGCGGCTTCGGCGGGACCGGCGATGTCCGGCTGCTGTCCTGGGGGGATGGGGTGCGCGCCTCCGTTGGCGGGCAGGAGGTCGCGTTCCGGCTGAATGCTCCCGGGCAGCACATGGCGATGAACGCGGTCGCCGCGCTGGCCGTATGCGATGCGCTCGGCCTGGACCCGGTTCGCGCCGCGGCGGCGCTGGATGGCTGGTCGCCGGTGGCGGGGCGTGGCCAGCAGCGCCGGGCCGGGGACATCCTGCTGCTGGACGAAAGCTACAATGCGTCCTCGGCGTCGGTGCGCGCGGCGCTGGGCGTGCTGCGGGGGATGCCGGGGCGGCGCGTCGCGGTGCTGGGCGACATGCTGGAACTGGGCGATTTCGGGCGGACCGAGCACGAAAGCCTGGCGGACGCCGTGATACGGGATGCGGACGTGCTGTATGCGTGCGGCCCGTTGATGCGGCACCTGTTCGACGCCGTGCCCGGCGCGAAGCGTGGCGCCCATGCGCCGGACAGCGCCGCGCTGGCGCCGCTGGTTGCCAATGCCGTCCGGCCCGGCGACGCCGTGCTGGTCAAGGGAAGCCTGGGCAGCCGGATGCGGCTGGTCGTCCAACGCCTAGAGGGCCTGCCGCCCCATGCTGCCACGGGGGAACGGGTCTGATGCTGGTCTATCTCACGCGACTTTCGACCGACCAGTTCGTCCTGGCGAACCTGTTCCGCTACATCACTTTCCGCTCCGGCGCTGCGTGCCTGACGGCCCTGGTGCTCAGCCTGGTGCTCGGACCCTGGGTGATACGTTGGCTGAAGTCGGTGCAGAACGGCGGCCAGCCGATCCGCGCCGATGGCCCGGCCCGGCACCTGATCGAGAAGAAGGGCACGCCCACCATGGGCGGCGTGCTGATCCTGCTGTCGCTGACCGCCTCCACCCTGCTGTGGGCGGACCTGCGCAACGGCTACGTTTGGGCGGTGCTGCTGCTGACGCTGGGTTACGGCGGCATCGGCTTCATGGATGACTTCCTGAAGCTGTCCAAGCGCAACACCAAGGGCGTGTCGCCCCGCGGCAAGCTGGTGGCGCAACTGCTGATGGGCCTGAGTTGCGCCATCTGGATCATGCTGCTGACGCGCGGACCCTTGGCGTCGGCGCTGACGGTGCCGGTGTTCAAGGAGGTGCTGATCCCGCTCGGCGTGCTGTTCCCGCTGGTCGGCATGGTGGTGATGATCGGCGCCAGCAACGCGGTGAACCTGACGGACGGGCTGGACGGGCTGGCGATCGTGCCGACGATCATTGCGGCGGCGGTGTTTGCCTTGATCTCCTACCTCGTCGGCAACCGGGTGTTCGCGGACTACCTGCAGCTCCACCCCGTGCCCGGCGTCGGCGAGCTGGGCGTGTTCCTGGCGAGCCTGGTGGGCGCCGGGCTGGGCTTCCTGTGGTTCAACGCGCCGCCGGCGGCGGTGTTCATGGGCGACACCGGCAGCCTCGCCCTGGGTGGGGCGCTGGGCGCGGTGGCGGTGGCGACCAAGCATGAGCTGGTGCTGGCGATCGTCGGCGGCCTGTTCGTGGTGGAGACGGTCAGCGTCATCGTGCAGGTGTTCTGGTTCAAGCGCACGGGGCGGCGGGTGTTCCTGATGGCGCCGCTGCACCACCACTACGAGAAGAAGGGCTGGTCCGAGCCGACCATCGTGATCCGCTTCTGGATCGTGTCCATGATCCTGGCCCTGGTGGGCCTGGCGACGTTGAAGATACGATGAGCGCACGCATGGAAAGCGCGAGCGGCATCATGCCCTGGCCGGCGGACCTGTTCGCCGGGCGGCGGTATGCCGTCGTGGGCCTGGGCCGCAACGGGCTGCCGGTGGCGCAGGCGCTGCTGGCGATGGGCGCAGAAACCGTCGTGTGGGACGACCGGGCCGACGCCCGGGTGGCGTCTGGGCTGCCGCTGCACGATCCGGCGCTGGGCCTGGACGGCTTCGACGCCCTGGTGCTCAGCCCCGGCATCCCGCACCGGCTGCCGGCTCCGCACCCAGCGGCGCTGGCGGCGGGGGCTGCCGGCATCCCTGTGCTGTCGGATGCCGAGCTGCTGTTCCAGGCGGTGCGTGCGGCCGGGTCGCAGGCGCGGTTTGCGGGCGTGACCGGCACCAACGGCAAGAGCACGACGACGGCGCTGCTGGCGCATATCCTGACGGAAGCAGGCAGGCCGAATGCAGCGGGCGGCAACCTGGGCACGGCGTCGCTGGCCCTGCCGTTGCTCGGCGACGACGGCGTGTATGTGCTTGAGATGTCGTCTTACATGCTGGAGCGGCTGCAAACCCTGCGCTTCGATGCGGCGGCGCTGCTGAACCTCAGCCCGGACCACCTGGACCGGCATGGCGACATGGCGGGCTACATCGCGGCGAAGGCGCATGTGTTCGACCGGCAAGGCTCCGGGGATGCCGCCGTGGTCGGCATTGACGATGCGGACAGCGCCGCGCTGGCGCGTGGGCGGACGACCGTTTCGGGCTGCCGGCGTGCGGATGTCTGGTGCGACGGGACGGTGCTGCGCGACGCCGCCGGGCCGATCCTGGCGATGACGGACGCCCCTGCCCTGCCCGGCGGGCACAACGCGCAGAACGCGGCGGCGGCGGCGGCCCTGGCGCTGGCGCTCGGGGTTGGACGGGAGGTGATTGCTCGGGGGATCGCAGGCTTTGCCGGGCTGCCGCACCGGCAGCAGCGGGTGGCGGTGGTGGATGGCGTGGCCTGGATCAACGACAGCAAGGCGACCAACGCCGATGCGGCGGCGCGGGCGCTGGCCTGCTACGACCGGCT
>CAXTDP010000766.1:0-3107 GCA_964242295.1 uncultured Acetobacteraceae bacterium
AGCCGCCGGACATCGCGCGGATCACCCGCAACCTGGGCAACCAGTTCGAGCTGCCTGTGATCGCCTATGCCGCCGTGCTGCTGCTGATGCAGTTTGGGGCGTTGGGGGCGTGGGACGTCGCGTTCGCCTGGGTGTTCTTTGCCGGGCGCGTGATCCATACCGGCGTGCAGACCTTGACGGATGACGTGCCGCTGCGGGGCAAGGTGTTCACCATCAACTTCCTCGCCTGTGCGGCCCTGGTCGGGCATCTGGCGCTGGTCGCACTCAGGGGAGTCTAGCAACGCCTCCGGTATTCGGCTGCGCCGGCCGACGCAACGCGCCGTCCATCAGTTCCAACTGGCGGGCGATCCGCGCCAGAGGTCCGGTGCCCTCGATGGCTGGCGAGCCGCCGGGCAGCGGCGCCCCGGCCGTCAATGCCGCGAAGGCCGCTGCCAGCCATTCCCGCCAGGCCCGCAACGCCTCCGGTCCGAAATCGCCGGCCAGGGCGGGGTCGTGCTGCAAGGCTGACAACCGGCCCGCCAAGCGGCGCAGCGCGGCATCAACCGTCATCGCCGTTTCCAGCCCGGCGCGAGCGGCCCGGCGCGGCTCCTGCAACGCCCGGGACAGCGACGCTTCCAGGTTGTTGCTCGCCATGCCGGCGGCCCGACGCGCCGCGTCCAGCGCGGCAGCGGGCGCTTCCTGCAGCAGCGTCGCCAGTTCCAGGTCGGCATACCTTGCATGAGCCTGCAGCGCGCCCCGCAACTCCTGCTGCACCCGGTTCGGCTCCCAACTCGGCCACAAGAACCAGCAGCCCAGAACCGCCAGCACGCCGCCGGCCAGGGTATAGGCAGCGCGAAAGAGGGCGATCGCCAGTTCGCCTGTGCCGGGGCGGCCCAGCTCGGACAGCAGCACAACCAGGGGCGTCATGCCGACCATGAACAGGCCGAAGCTGACATAGCGGACCGACAGCGCCAGCACCGCCAGCGGAAACAGCGCCGCCGCCATTGCCAGGGGCGTGTGCACCACCACTGCGACGCCTGCCGCGATCAGCCCGCCCAGCACGGTGCCGCCGATGCGCTCCACCGCGCGCTGCCAGGTCAGGGCAAAGAACGGCTGCAACGTCAGCACCAGGGTGATCGTCAGCCAATGGGCATAGGTGGTTCCGAGGTGCAGCGTCAGAGCCAGCGCCGGCGCCGCCACCACGGCTGCCCGCAGCGCATGGCGGAACCCGGCGGACGACCACGCCAGGTTCGCCCGCAGGGGTTGGGTCAGCCGGGTCCGCCAGCCAGGTCCGCCAGCCTCGGGCTTTGGCTCCGGCAGCATGCCGGCCGGGGTGGTCAGCAGCAAGGCGATCCGCATCCGCGTCACCATGCTGGCCGTGATGCCTGCCAGCGAACCGGCGCCGAGACGGGTGAGCTTGTCCAGCATCCCTTCCAGGGCGGCACGGGCGGCGGGGTCGTTGGTCGGCTCGTCCTGCCGGGTTTCGTCGGCGATGGCGGCCAGCAGCAGGCGGACCAGGCTCAGTTCGCGGGCGGCGGCGCCGCGGGTCTGGGCATCGGCGGCCTCCAGCACGTCCGACAGGGCGATCAGGGTGCCGAAAAGCTGGTCCGCTGCCTCCACCTGGATCAGCGTTTGCCCGGCGCGCGGGCTGGCGGCGCCGCGGCCGCGTATGGTGTCCAGCAGCAGGGTGCGCGCAGCTTCGATTCCGTCACGGACGTGGCGTCGGTGGGCGCGAGCGTGGTCGGCCCAAGCATGGGTAGGCGGCTCCGCCGTGGCGGCAAGGACCGACAAGTCGCCGGCCAAGGTGCCAAGCCTGCGATACACCTCCGCCACCGCACGGCGGGCGGGACGGTAAGGGTGCAGGCGCCAGATCACCATCGTGAGCAGCAGCGCCCACAGGCTGCCGCCAAGGAAGAACAGGCCCAGCGTTGCCGCCGTGCGCAGGTCCTCCCCGCGGTCCAGCGCCAGGACGGTCACCACCGTCAGCAGGTTGCCGACCTGAAGGGGCGATTGGCCCCATACGCGGGCGAAGCTGGTGCAGAAGATGACGGCGCAGGCCAGCGGCACGACGACCGGCAAGCCGAGTGGCCTGAGGGCACCAAGCCCGGCTGTCAGGATGGCGCCCACCACCGCGAACATCAGCAGCGCCGGAACGCGCCGGCGCACCGGGCCGCCCGCATCGCACAGGCACGTCAACAGGGCGGCAAGAGCAGCCTCGTTCAGGGCAGGAAGGCGCAGCCATTCATTGGCTGCGACCAGCACGGCGACGGAGAGGGCGGCGCGTATGCCTTCGGCGATGGACAGCGCCCGCAAGTCCAGGCTGATCGGCAGGTGGCCGAGGTCGGCATCAGGGCCGCGGCGCCAACGGGACGACATCAATAAGGGCGGCGTGGCTCCCTCTCCCTCCGGGAGAGGGTTGGGGTGGGGGGGCCTTGTTCGCGGAAGCAGGCATCACCGGTGCTGGCGGAATGCAGCCTTTGCTGACCATAGACTGTGCTTGCAGGCCCCCTCACCCCGGCCCTCTCCCGGAGGGAGAGGGGGAAGCAAGCACGCTCAACGGCCGTGGCGGGCCGGGTTACGCCGCGCGAGCCATTTCCCGCAAGACGTAGTGCAGGATGCCGCCGTTGCGGTAGTACTCGACCTCGTCGGCCGTATCCACGCGGCACTTGACCGTTACCGTGTCGGTGGTGCCGCCGTCGCGGTGGACCAGCATCTGCAGGTCCATGCCAGCCTGCAGGCCTTCCAGCCCCAGGATGTCTATGGTCTCGGCCCCTGTCAGCCCGAGGCTCTGCCGGGTCATGCCGTCCTTGAACTGCAATGGCAGCACGCCCATGCCGACCAGGTTGGAGCGGTGGATGCGCTCGAAGCTTTCCACCACCACGGCCTTGATGCCCAGCAGCGCCGTGCCCTTCGCCGCCCAGTCACGGGACGATCCCATGCCATATTCCTTGCCGCCGAACACCACCAGCGGCACGCCGGCCTTCTTGTAGCGCTCGGCCGCGTCATAGATCGGCATCTGCTCGTTGCCGGGCTGGTAACGGGTCCAGCCGCCTTCGACGCCGGCGACCATCTCGTTCTTGATGCGGATGTTGGCGAAGGTGCCGCGCATCATCACTTCGTGGTTGCCG
>CAXTDP010000767.1:0-3099 GCA_964242295.1 uncultured Acetobacteraceae bacterium
GATGAGCCCAGGCGCGCAAAAACGCTCGCAACCTCACTCCGACAGGCTGCTAGACGGCACGTCGAGCGCCTCGCTCCGCAGCTAAGACCCCCTCACCCCGGCCCTTTCCCGGAGGGAGAGGGGGAAGGCAGCCGGGCGGAACCGTGCCATGCTGGCCGGTATGGAACGTCCAGTTGGCCTCCCTGTTGACTCTACCCCGCGTCCCTTGCCGGCGCGGGTTCCCCTACGCGGCGTTTATGTCGTGCTGGAACCCTTGCATCGCCGCCATGCCGACGAGCTTTGGGCCGCAGCCGGGCCGGAGGCGGATGCGAGCTGGGATTACATGGGCTATGGCCCTTTCCCGACGCGGGAGGCGCTGGCCGCCTTCGTCGCGGACTTTGCCAGCACGCACGATCCGATGGCATGGGCAGTGCGGCCCATCAGCACCGGTGCCGTGTCGGGCTGGCTGACGCTGATGGACATTCAGCCCAAGTTCGCTGCCATCGAGTTGGGCCATATCTGGTTCGGCCCGGCGCTGCAGCGCACCCGCGCCGCAACGGAAGCGATGTTCCTCCTGCTGCGCCTGGCTGCGGACGACCTCGGCTACCGCCGGCTGGTCTGGAAGTGCAATGCGCTGAATGCCCCGTCACGCCGGGCGGCGGAGCGGCTAGGCTTCACCTACGAGGGGACGCTGCGCGCCCATTACGTGCTGAAGGGCCGCCTGCGGGACAGCGCCATGTATAGCATCGTCGGCGATGAGTGGCCGTCCCGCCGCAATGCGCTGCAGGCCTGGCTGGACTCTGCCAACTTCGCGCCGGACGGTACTGCCCGGCGCGGGTTGGCGGAGATCAGGGCTACATTGGCGGCGTAAGCCCGTCCTTGCCAACCGCAACGCGGGCGGCGGACAGGGTGCCGTCTGCGGCCTGTTGCGCACCGATGAACACCTTTGCGCCGGGCTTCAGCATGGCGGCGTCGCCGGGATCGAAGGTCACTATGGGCGTGTTGGCGGGAACCATGAGGTTCATTTTCTCGCCCTTGGTCGTCAGTGCCAGGGTGCGGCCGTCGGCGCCGGTGGACTCGGCCTTGATGGTGGCGTTGCTCGTGGTGCTTTCAGGCACGAGATCCCAGGGTTAGTGGCCCTCGCCGGTGCCGCGCATGGCTTCGGGGAAAATCAGCACCTCCAGGGCGCGCATGTTGTCCTTGGGGCCGACCGCGGCGGTGCCGATGAAGGTGCCGGGCTTGGCGTCCCCCAGCGTCGCGGGCGCTACGGAGGTGATGACCGGGGGCGTGGGCAGTTGAATGCGAAGCGTGTCGCCTTCGTGGGACTGTACCACCAGTATGCTGCCATCAAGCGCCTGCACGGCATCGCGGATGCGGCGGACAGTTTGAGCGTTTGCCAGGCTGGGGGGCTAGGGCTGCGGTGAGCACGCCGAGCATCAGGAGGCGGCGCATAGCAATGTCCTTGTCAAGTAAACCAAAGAAATGGCACGCCAACCAAGCTTTGTGACTCCCTGAATGGTGCGGCATCGGACATTAGGAAGTGCGATGCAGCCGAGTGGTGCGATAGATGTCCGCCAGCGGCATACGGAAGCCGATGCTGTCCAGCACGAGGTCGCCGGACTCGACCATCGAGGGGTCGGCCGGCCAGGCGCCGTCCGGTCCGCGGCGCAGCAAGTCGGCGCCGATGCGGGTGCTGTGCAGGACGAGGATTTCCTGGACGGTGGGGATGGTGGGGTAAGTCAGCACGTTGTCCCAGGTTTCCGACCGGTTGCTGGGGGACAATATCTCGACTACCAGGACGGGCTCGGACAGCGTTGCATCTTCGTCGCCATCGCCGGGCGTGCACGTCACCGCAATGTCCGGCACGC
The DNA here is from genome assembly GCA_964242295.1 of uncultured Acetobacteraceae bacterium. Lineage (GTDB taxonomy): Bacteria > Pseudomonadota > Alphaproteobacteria > Acetobacterales > Acetobacteraceae > DASWOJ01. Next base: position 1,848 of record CAXTDP010000767.1, read on the forward strand.
GCAAGTTGCGGCTGGACAGGACGCGGGGCACGATGCCGGGCTCGACTGCCACCCGGCACGGACTGCCTTGTTGGAGCAGGTGGTTCCGAATAAGGGCGGCAAGCTCTGCTTGCAGGAAGGCGTGCGTCGGCTTGCCTGGCGCCATCGCCTGCGGTTCTCCGTTCACCAGTTGCCACTTGCGTCCGTCCCCTGGCTCCCAGGCCAGGAACTCGTCCACCGTCAGCCACACCGGCATCTTCGCGAGGGCGTTCATGCCGCGACCTTAGCACGGCGCTCCGGGGCCGCGCACCATCACCGCCACATCGGCGGCCGGGCGAGCGCGCCGCCATAGGCTTGCAGCAGCCGGGACCACAGCGCCGCACCGATAGATGACCACAGCATCGCCTTTGCGGCGCCGCCCAGCGCGTCCAACAGGACCGCAGCCAAGCCGTCGGCTGACTGGAACAGTCCGGCGACCAGCATCGCCGCGGCCTCCATCGGGACGAAGGTCAGCAGGACTATGCCGAACAGCCGCCATCCTTTGCCGCGCGAAGCCTGCCAGGCGGTGCGCCAGCCTGCGCCGGGGATGTCGGCCGCCGCCAAGGGCAGCGCCAGCGCCAGCCGCACCGAGACGACCACGGCCGCGGTCGCCAGCAGGACAAGGACCAAGGCAGCCAAGGCGAAAGCAGGCGCTGCGTCAGGCCCGTCAACCAGGCCAAGCCCGGCCGTGGCCGCGAGCGACGGCAGGCTTAGCGCAACCAGCCGTCCGAGGTAGCGGTCGTAGCCCGGCGGCAGGCGCCACAGCGGGCGGTCCGCTCCCTCCCCGAGCAGGATGGATCGGTGGACGGCAACCATCGCCGCCGCGGCGATCACGTCGGTCGCCAGGTCGTTGGCGAAGCCCAGCAGCAGCTCGGACATGGTGGGCCAGCCGCTGGACGGCGGATGCCGCCACCGAAACGCCAGCTCGAAGGCCAGCAGCAGCACGAAGGTGCCGCCGAACAGGTTCGGCATGGTCCGGATCGCGCCGACGCCCAGGCGCCAAGCGTCCCGCGCCAGCATCACGCCAGGCGGGATGGCGGGCGGGACGGCGGGCGAGGTCATACCCGCTCGATCAGCGCCGCAATCCCCTGGCCCACGCCGATGCACATGGTCACCACCGCCCGGCGGCCGCCGCCGTCCTGCAAGGCATGGACAGCCGTGCCCGCCAGGCGCGCGCCGCTGGCGCCGATGGGATGGCCGAGCGCGATGGCGCCGCCATGCGGGTTCACCCGGG
>CAXTDP010000768.1:0-3099 GCA_964242295.1 uncultured Acetobacteraceae bacterium
CCATCGGTGCCCCCAGGTCCGCCGCCAGCACCCGCCCATCGGCGTCGTGCAGCGCCACCCGCTCCGTGCCGCGCACCGGCCGCGTCCCCTCTGCGATCGCCGCCAGCGCGGCATCAACCGTCAGCAGCTTGCCGCCGAACGCAAAGCAATCGTCGCTGAGCTGCGCCATCCTGCGCTAACCCCGGCCTGAGAACGCTGCCGCGACCGGGACGGCGGCCCCCCGCGCCGCTTCAGCGATGGCTGCCACGTCGTCCAGGTCCAGCAGCGGCACCGGGCAGCCCGGCAGCGCCACGTCGGACGCCACCGCGCGTATCGTGGGATCGCCGGGATGCAGCAGCGGCTTGCCCACGGCGGCGCGATGCACCTCGATCTTTGGATGCGCCTCCCGCTTGAACCCCTCCACCAGCACCAGGTCCACCGGGGACAGCCGCGCCAGCAGCTCCGGCAGGCCCGGCTCCGGCGCATCCCGGTGCTCGTGCATCAGCGCCCAGCGCGTGGCGGAGGCGACCAGCACCTCCTGCGCGCCGGCCTGCCGATGCTCCCAGGAGTCCTTGCCGGGCTGGTCCACGTCGAACCCGTGATGGGCATGCTTGACGGTCGAAACACGCAGCCCCGCCCCGGTCAGCAGCGGGATCAGCCGGCGCAGCAGGGTGGTCTTGCCCGCCCCGCTCCAGCCGGCAAAGCCGATCACCAGCATCGCGGCGCCCACGGCCATGCCAAGCCCTCGTCAATGCATAGGAACGTTTTCCGCGGCATGGGCCGATGCCAATCCAAAAATCAGTTCAAGCGTAGCTGCATACAGGATTGCCATAGGATGGGTAGCCGCCAGAGCCTTTGCAGCCCGGCAGTGCAACGGAGTGATGCCCGCGTGACAATCAAGGTGAGGCAATGCGCAGCATTGCCCAATGACCGGCAGGACGGTCCAAGCAGGGCGCTGCCGATATAGCTGGACCCGCCGGCGGCGCGCGCGCCTGCTACGCTGCCTCAGCGGTGCTGACCCAGAACAGCAGCTTGTCCTCGGCGTCCTGGTCCGGATGCGGCTCCCTGCCCGCAAAGACGCCGCCATTCGCCTCGATGACCCGGCGCGAGGCGTCATTCCCCTCATCGCAGGTGACCAGCACGCGCGGCAGCCCGAACTCCCGCGCAACCGGCAGCAGCAGCGCGAGCGCCCGGGTCGCATAGCCCCGCCGCCGCTTCCACGGCACGACCGCATAGCCAAGGTGGCCGGACACGTGCAGCGGCAGGTCCAGCGTACCCGGGACGAAGCGCAGGTTGATGGACCCGCAGAACGCCCCATCCCAAATCCAGAACACCCGCCCGGGCAGGCGCGGAACCCTGCTGCCATCCGCCAGCGTCACGGTGCGGCCTTCATGCTCCACCAAGCCGCGCAGGAACTCCCCGGCATCCTCCCGGATCGCCGCAAGCTGTTCTGCGCTGACATCACGGGTGGAGTTGGGCGACCAGCCCGCCTCAAGGGCTGCGACGTAGCCGGGCAACCAGTCCAGGCCCGGCTCGACAAGATTTATGGCCACGGCCGCCTACACCGGCCGCAAGCTGTCCAAGGACACCGGCGCCGCGTGGGACCGCATCGCCAGCATCCCGTCAATCAGCGCCAGCGCCTCCGCCCGTCCGCTGTTGCGCGCCTGCTCGAACGGCGTCCAGGTTTGCACGAAGTCCAGCGGCGCGAACACCTCCCGGTAGCGCCGCAGCTCCGCAGGGGTCAGCGGAATGCCGCGCACGAACGCCTTGTGGGCCGAGATCGTCAGCGCCCGGCGCGGGTCCGCCGGGTCCAATTCGAACTTCAGCGCGTCGCCGCAGAACAGAATGCGCCGGGCACGGTCGAACAGCACGGTGTGCCCGGCGAAATGCCCCGCCGTCAGGTGCAGCTCCAGCCCCGGCAACGGCTCCAGCACGTCGTCGAACGGCCAGCTCACCTGCAACGCCCCCGACCATTCGAGGTCGCCGGGATGCAGCGCCAGCTCCGGGTCGAACCGATCCTGCAACTGCCACAGCGCGCCGTAGGCGTGCGGATGCGACGCCGCGAGCACCTGCATCCCGCCCAGCGACGCGATGTGGTCCAGCGCGGCCTCGCTGAACACCGGGCACCCCTCGAACCCCATGTTCCCCCCGGGCGTCTGGATCAGGTAGGCGCTCGGGCCGATGCCGGTGACGGGATCGTTCCAGAACCGCCACACGCCTGGTTCCAGCTCCGCCCAATGGCAGGGCCAGCGGTCCCACGCCTCCTCCCGCGTCCAGAACTGCCAGCCCGCTTGCGGCACCACATGCCGGGCGTCCAGGCACATCGGGCAGGACGGCGGCACGGCAAAGTGCCGCTGCCAATAGCCGCAGTTGTCGCACACAAAGGCCGGCAGGCGCAGCGCGCCGGCAAAGGGAAGGTATCCTGGGCTCATGCCCCCCGGTTTCCTCCGGGCAGCGGCGGGATGCAAGGGGACGGCCCCGGCCGGGACGCACGGCCCCGGCTGGACCTGGAATCGTGGTGTCAGGAACCGAGCCGAACACCTGGGATGCCATGACGCGGTGGTTGGCTGCGAGGGCCGCCGCACCGCCGGCCGTGCACGGCCATGTGAATGCACCCCGGTGTAACGAAACCGAAGGCGACTACCCCGCCAACGGCCGCACGCTCCAGCCCATCGTGCGAGCCTCCCCCGGCGGGATCAGCATCACGCCGGGCTTGTCCCTGAACTCGCCGTCCCAACCCAACGGGCTGGCATACCCGTGCCACGGCTCGATGCACAGCAGCTCGGCCCCAGGCTTCTGCCACACCCCAAGCTGCGGGAACCCGTGCCAAGCGAACTCGATCCCGCCCCCCGGCCCGAGATAGCGCAAGCTGCGGCTGCGCGGCTCCAGCATGATGATCGCATCGTCCAAAAACAGCGCAGGGTCCAGCGCCAGCGTCCGGCCCTGCACCGGGTTGGGCTGCGCGGCCGGGCGCAGCAGCCCATCGTCCAGCCGCCGGATCGGCGCATCCTCGGTCTCGGCGAACTCGATCCGGTAGTCCGTCTGCCCACCCCCCGCCAGCGGCCAGCGGAACGCCGGATGCGCGCCCAGCGAAGCCGGCAGCACCCCCGGTCCCGGGTT
>CAXTDP010000769.1:0-3098 GCA_964242295.1 uncultured Acetobacteraceae bacterium
GCCGCAGCCGGCGCCTGCGGAGGCGCCGCGGGAGCCGGGGTGGCGGGCTGCGGGGACGGCTGCGGGGCCTGCACGCGGCTGCCGACCTTGCGCAGGTGCTCGCCATACACGAAGCCGGTGTTTCCGTCAGCGAGGAGTACGCGAACCCAGTTCGTGCCGTCAACCAGGCCGGTGACCAGCGTGCGCTGCCCGCCCTCGACGACACCGACGTATCCCGATTCCGCGCTCGGGCCAGTGTGGACGATGACCGTTTCCAGGACATAGTAGCGGTCCTCGACCTCGGTGATCGGCTGCGCCTGTTGCGTGCATACGGTCTCGACGGCGCGGGCACCTTGGCGGCGCGCCGCGGCCGCATCGCTCAGCGACTTGCCGCGCACGGCCAGCGCGGCGGCGCAATCGTTTTCGGTGCGATATGACACGCCTGGCTCCACAGGGACCATGTCGCAGCTTGCTCCGGCGCAGAGCAGCGCTGCGATGACAAAGCCAGGCATCAGGCTGGCTCCCCCGGCCTCGCCCTGCGTCCGGCGCGATCTTGCAGCCGCCGCGGCATCACTGGGCCGCCGCCGTCCGCGCCGCCGGGCCGGGCCTGACCAGGATGGTGATCTTGGAGGAGTAAACCGGCGGGTCATGCGGCACATGGGCCGCATCGCCCATCAGGAGCTGCAGGGTGTGCTTGCCCGGCGGCAGCTCCAGCATGGTCTCGGTCTGGCCGGCGCCGAAATGCAGGTGGTTGCGGTCGTTCGGGATCGCCGTTGTCATGTCCTCCGGCAAGGGCACGTCAATCAAGAGGTGATGGTGGCCGGTGTTCGCCACCGCCACGCCCGCAGGCGCCACGCCGATGTTGCGCGCGCCGAACCACACCTTGAAGCGTGTCGAGCGCACCACGGTCCCGTCCTGCGGCCACCCGATGTAATCGTAGGCGCCGGCAGGCGCGGGCGTCCGGGCCGCGGCAGCCGCCATGCCTGCCCCGTGCGCATCGGCAGCGGCGGGAACCGGCTGCGCAGGTGCCGTTTGAGCGGGCGTCGTTTGCACGGGCGTTGTTTGCGCCGGCGCTGTTTGAGCCGGGGCCTGCGCAAGCGCCGGACCGGCCATCAGGCAGGCAAGCGGGATCGCCGCCCGCAGCAGCCGCTTCTTGGTCAAGGTCATGGCATGGGTGCTCCGCTTGCTACGGTACGACTGTGATCGTGATCTTCTTGGAGAAGAGCGGGGGATTATTGGGGGTATGCTGAGCGTCCCCCAACAACATCTGCAAGGTGTGCTTGCCCGGCGGCAGGTCCAACTGCACCTCGGTCTGCCCCGCTCCGAAATGCAGGTGGTGGCGGTCGTTCGGGATCGCCATTGTCATGTCGTCAGGCAGGGGCGAGTCCACCAGCAGGTGGTGGTGGCCGGTGTTCGCCACCTCTATGCCAGCAGGCGCCACGCCCGCGCCGCTCAAACCCATGCGGACCCAGAACTTGCCGCCGCTGATCACCTGGCCGTCGCCCGGCCAGATGAAGTATGCCTTGGCGTCTGCCGGCATCGGCTTGGGCTCGGCCGCGGCAAGGCCGGTCAGCAATACCAGCCCGCATGCAGACCAGACCAGCGTTCGAATTGCCATCGCAACCATCCCCTGTGCTTGCCGTTTCGAGAGTGTAGCAAAGCTGCACCTCATATCAACGATGAATGATTCTGCAGCAACCGATGCATGCCCAAAGGTGTGACCTGCTTCACTTCGAGGAAGCGATAGGATACCGTAACCATTGCAAGGCCTGCAGGGCCTTTGCCGCCCGCCTTGCTCCCGCATCCGCGACGGCCGGCTACGGAGGAGCAGCATGGAAGGCACCACCCTCGGCAAGTATGAGATACGCTCGATCATCGGGCGTGGCGCCATTGGCACGGTTTACGAAGGCTGGGACCCGATCCTTGCGCGCAAGGTTGCGGTCAAGACGCTGCCGCTCCTGACCGTGGATGAGGAGGGCCGGGAAAAGCAGGTACGCTTCCTCCGCGAAGCGCGGGCGGCGGCCAGCCTTTACCATCCCAACATCGTCGCGGTTTACGACTACGGCGAAACCGACCGGCTGGCCTATATCGTCATGGAACTCATCAGCGGCCGTCCACTGGATGCCGTGCTGGAGCATGGCGCCCGCCTGCCGCCCGCCGAGGCGGCCGCGATCATGGACGGCCTGCTGGCCGGGCTGCAGCACAGCCACGAGCGCGGCGTGGTCCACCGCGACATCAAGCCCGCCAACATCGTCCTGTCCAGTTCCGGCGCGGTGAAGATAACGGACTTCGGCATCGCCCACCTCGAAAGCAGCGACATGACCCGAGTCGGGTCGGTGATGGGGACGCCGGCCTACATGGCGCCCGAGCAGGTGCTCGGCGAGGCGGTGGATGCGCGCACCGACATCTATGCGGCGGGCGTGGTGCTGTATCAGATGCTGCTGGGGCGGCGTCCCTTCGAGGGCGGCACCGCCTCCATCATGCACAAGATCGTCAATGCGCAGCCCAACCTGCAGGGCAATCTGCTGGACGGCAGCCTGCCCGGCCTCGTCGCGGTGCTCGGCAAGGCGCTCGCGAAGAATCCGGACGACCGCTATGCTTCGGCACGGGAGCTTGCACGGGCGCTGCACGCAGAGTTGGGGGCGGCCGGCCCGATGCCGCCCGGATACGCCGACGACGCCACGCTCGTCGCCGCTCCAGAACCTTTGTCCGGCGCCCACAGGTCGGGGACGAGGTCGGGCACAGGCACGGCGGCCATCGCAAGGGCCGACACCGGCACGGCGTCCGGCGTCGTTGCGCCAGCCCCGGCTCCGCCGCATGTCCTGGAGGCAGCCAGCCCGCGTGCAGCCCGCAAGCTGCCGCTTGCGTCTGCGGCCCTGATCGGGGCTTTCCTGCTCGGGGGCGTCGGCTGGTGGGCGTTGAGCGCGCCTGGAGCGCCGCCGGACGCCACCGCCATGCAGACGCCCCTGCCCGTCCCAGGGCCGTCTCCAATGCCCGAGGCTCCGGGCCAGGACAAGCCGGACGTTGCCGCTGCGGACCCTGCGCCCCGGCAGGTCCCAACGCCCAAACCCCCAACACCCGACGCCGCGCCGCTCCCCGCGCCGGACGTCCAGCCGCCA
>CAXTDP010000770.1:0-3097 GCA_964242295.1 uncultured Acetobacteraceae bacterium
GTGAACCGACGGATGGGGGACGAGAGTAAGCTCGCTGCGGCACGATCGGCCAGGCGCTGAGCGGGGACGACGACAGCGGCGGCATCACCCTGTTTGACACGGTCCGCAAGCGCCAAGGCGCAGCCTCGCGCCGCCAGCACGCGCGCCAGCCCGGCGCCGATGCCGCTGGCCGCCCCTGTCACAACCGCGACGCTGCCGCGCAGGTCGAGCTTCGCTTTCGCCATGCTGGCCGGCCTCCCCAACCCGTCATGTCCGCCTTCCCGGACTTCAGCGTCGAGTTGACGGGCCAGCCTTTGACAAGTCAACGAGCCGGCGTGGCCCAACGGCAGGTGCCGGGGCGCCGGGCAATGCCGGGCCTGTTGCCGGGTCCGCACGGCCGGCAGCATCACGCCTTTGGCACGCATGTCCATATCAATGGATGCTTGAGCCGCGGGATGCCTGAGCCGTGCGTAGGCCGCTGACAGCCGCGCACCCGCCCCGGGAACGGCGAGCTTGCCCGGTCGCATGCCCGGCCCGGTCGAACGATCCTACCCAGCCAAACGGCGTTACGGCATCCTGCAACACACCCTCGGACGTTTCTTCGGAAAGCTGGACATGACCATTGAACACTTCGATGTCTTGATCATCGGCGCCGGGCTTTCGGGCATCGGCGCCGGTTGCCATCTGGCGATGCGGTGTCCCGGCAAGTCCTTCGCCCTGCTCGAAGCTCGCGATACCATCGGCGGCACCTGGGACCTGTTCCGCTATCCCGGGGTCAGGTCGGACTCCGACATGCACACCCTGGGCTACTCGTTCCGTCCCTGGTTGGGGGCAAAGGCCATTGCGGACGGCCCGGCCATCCTGGAATACGTTCGCGATACCGCCGTAGCCTATGGCGTGGACAGCAAGATACGCTTCAGGCACGCGGTCAAGCGCATCTCCTGGTCCTCCGCGGAGGCGATGTGGACGGTTGACGCGGAACAGGGACCCGACCGCACGCCCGTGCGCCTCACCTGCGGCTTCCTGCTCTCATGCAGCGGCTACTACGATTACTCCGGCGGTTACACGCCGGACTTCCCCGGGGTTGCCGACTACCGTGGCCGCCTGGTCCATCCGCAGGAATGGCCGGACGACCTAGGCTATGCCGGCAAGCAGGTCGTGGTGATCGGCAGCGGCGCCACGGCTGTCACGCTGGTGCCTGCGCTGGCCGGCACGGCCGCCCACGTCACCATGCTGCAGCGGTCGCCGACCTATATCGTGTCTCGTCCGGCCGAGGACGCATTCGCCAACCGGATGCGGCGCCTGCTGCCGCCGAAGCTCGCCTATGGCGTCACGCGCTGGCGCAACGTGCTGCTGGGGATGCTGTTCTACAACACGGCCCGGAAACAGCCGGAAAGGTTCAAGGCAGGGGTGCTGAAGGGTGTCCGGGCGCACCTGGGCAGGGACTACGACGTCACGACGCACTTCACGCCCCGCTATAACCCATGGGACCAGCGTCTGTGCCTGTCGCCTGACTCCGATTTCTTCAACGCGATACGGGACGGGTCGGCATCGGTCGTGACGGACACCGTCGAACGTTTCACGCCGGACGGCCTGCGGTTGGCGTCGGGGAAGCAGTTGAACGCGGACATCGTGGTGACGGCGACCGGGCTGCGCCTGGTGTTCCTGGGCGGCGTCGAGATCGTGGTGGACGGCAAGCTTATAGAGCCGTCCAGCACGATGAACTACAAGGGCATGATGTTCAGCGGCATTCCCAACCTGGCTGCGGTCATCGGTTATACCAATGCCTCGTGGACCCTGAAGGCCGACCTGACGTGCGAGTATGTTTGCCGGCTCCTGCGCTACATGGAACGGCGGCGCCTGCAATCCTGCGTGCCGGTGCGAAGCGTCGAGGTGGCAGAAGCGCCGTTCCTGAACCTCGTGTCGGGCTATGTCCAGCGCGCGAGCGCGATGATGCCGCGGCAGGGCACGGTGGCGCCGTGGAGGCTGCACCAGAACTATGCGCGTGACCTGGTGACGCTGCGGTATGGGCGCGTTGACGACGGCACGCTGGTATTTACGCCTGGGAAACGCGAACATGTCCTTGCTTGATCACCTTCTTTACGAGCCGCGTGCTGTTCCCAGAGCAACGTGTCTGCGCTGCATCCGGGACAGACATGCTGTCCGGTCCTGGACCCAGGCGGATCAACTTGGATCAGTTGCGGTGGCGGCGTATGACCGTCACATACGCCTTCGGCCCTGCCAGCGGAAACCTACCCCGGCCATGCCATGATCTGGGTAGCGGGGCGGCTGCCCCGTTGCTGCCGGACTGGATGGCAGCAGGTGATCGGAACGGCTGGTAACACCTGCAACCCACACGCGGCATGCAAAACATTGGGCTATGAAGCACCCACCACTCCAACTATTCCGTGCTGATCTTAATTACGAAATGGGCTAGAAGATTTTCCGCAGCGATGAGGCTGGCGCGTTGGAAACGACGTTTGTCTTCCAGTTCCAAACCTAACGGGGCCGCGTGGTCTGCGCGGGGACGCCGACGACTATGCCGTGATCGGCAGCGTCGGCCGGAGCCTGGTCGCGCCGGAGAACCAAGCCGCCCTGCTGCATCCCGCGACCCGCATCGTCAGCCTGACGGTGATGGAGAAGGCCTGCTGCCTGGACCCGGCTACGGGCACGCTGGACGAGGCGCATCCCGACATCCTGCACGACATGCGGCGGCCCCCGAAGCGCCCCCGCTCGGCGCCTGGAACCCTGGTGGCCGGTGCTGGCCCGGCTGTAGCAAGGCCGGTGCGTGGCGCGCCTGGACGGGCCGGAAAGTGACAGGTTAGGCGATGGCTGACCGCGTCCGACCACTGCAAGCAGGTGTCCCATGATCCGCATCGTGTTCCACGGTGAAAATGCAGCATCGTTCAGTGATGGCTTCGCCGACCTGCTGGACATGCCCTCCGAGATTGCCGTGCTGCCGGATGCGCTCGACAGCCCGGCCGACCGTGCGGCCTATGCCGGCGCCGAGGCCGTCATCGGCACCCGCTACCATGCCGCGCTGCCGCGTCCGGACGCGCTGCGGCTGTTCCAGGTGCCCGGCGCCGGATACGACGCGGTGGACCTGGCGGCGCTGCCG
>CAXTDP010000771.1:0-3096 GCA_964242295.1 uncultured Acetobacteraceae bacterium
AGGCCCGCCCAGTAGGCCGCGAGCACCGCGGCGGCACGGGCAGCCGCCGCATCGGCCGTTTCCAGCGACAGCAGGCTCATGGCGGCCTGCACTTCCGACAAGCGGCCGTTGGCGGTGCGGACCACCGGGACCGGGTGCCCCGCGCCATAGCTGCTGCGTATGTTCCGCAGCCGGGCAGCCAGCGCGCCGTCATCCGTCAGCAGACACGCCGCCCCCGCATCGTCCCCCAGCCCCGGCAAGGCAAGCAGCCCCACCTCATGCCCCGCTGCAGGCGCGCCCTCGGCGATGAAGGCCAGGCCCTGCGCAACTGCCAGGGCTGCAAGCCCCCTGCGCGAGTCTGCCGGGCCGGCCAAGATGGCGCTGGCCTCCGGTGTCAGCCCTGCCCCGGCCGTCGCCGCCGTCAATCCAAAGGCCGCCGCATCCACGTCGCAAAACAGCGGCGCCAGCCCGGCCCAGGCCACCGCCTGCGCCCAGCCGCGCGGGGCCAAGGCCGACAGCGCCACGCCGCCGCGCAGCCCCAGTGCCTCTACGGCCATGGTGAGCGCGATGGCCGGGTTGGTGACAGCCACGGCGTGCCGCACGGCGTGGGCCTCTGCCAGCCGCGCTTCCAGCTCCTGCGCCAGGGGGCCGTGGTTGGTGTAGTATCGCCGGGCCAGGATGCCGTCGAGCATCGCCTCCACCTGCGGCCAGGCCGGGCGGTAGGCGTTCATGCCGACATCTCCGCCAACGCGTGCACGACGGCGCCGATGTCCTCCGGACCGACATGGTGGCCGCAGGGCAGCAGCATGTAGCGGCCCGCCAGCGCGTCCGTCCCCGGCAGGTGCGCGGGCACGTGGGAATAGGCCATCGGCTTGCGGTGCAGCGGCGGGTCGTAATAGGCGCGGGCCAGCATCCCGGCGGCGTTCAACCGGACCAGGGTGTCGGCGCGGCTGTGCGGCCAAGCCGGCAGCAGTTCAACCAGGATGTTCTTGAAGCTGCACGGGCGCTCCTCGTCGAACGGCACCAGACGCAGGCCGGGCAGCGGCGCGAGCAGGCGGCGATACAGGTCGTAGCGCCCCCGGTTGCGGCGCACCTGATCGGGCAGGTCGTCCAGCCCTGCCAGCGCCAACGCGGCATGGAAGCGGTTCAGCCGCAGGTCCAGCCCGCCGTCGTCGGTGCCGTCGCGCAGGGCGGCCAGGCGCACGGCCAGGCGCGGGTCATCCGTGGTCACGTAGCCGCCCTCGCAGCCGTTCACCAGCTTGCTCGCGTGCAGGGAAAAGCACTCGGCAGCGCCGAAGCTGCCGATCTTGCCCTCGTCCACCGCCTCGAACACCGATTCCACGGAATCGAACAGCAGCGGCACCTGCGTCTCCCGCGCCAGCGCCACCAGGCCCGGCACGTCGCAGGTGTTGACGATGGGATGCACGGCGAGCAGCAGCCCGACCTCCGGCGCCATGGCGGCGCGCATGGTGGCGGCGCTGCAGGCCAGGGTGTCCGGCTCGACCTCGCAAAAGCGGGGGCGGAGGCCGGCCCAGGTCGCCACATCCGCCATGCGGCGATACGTAAGGGAGGGCATCAGCACGTCGCCCCGGCCCGGCAGCGCGAGGGCGCGCATCGCCAGCACCAGCGCCCAAAAGCCATTGCACAGCGCCACGCAGTGAGCCGTGCCGTGCAACGCCGCCAGCCGCGCCTCCAGGTCCCGCACTACGGGCCGGCCGGCATAGGCGTCCCACGCATGGCGCATCACCGCGTCCCGGCTGGGCTGGACGAGGTTGGAGGTGGACAGTGCGACGCTCACGACCGCACCAGCAGGGCGTCGTAGCGGTAATGCGCCGCAAAGAACTCTGGCTGCATCCGATGCGTCCACACCTGCCATCCCGGGCCGGCCAGGTCCGCCACCTCATCCGGGCTGCGCCACACCCCGATGGGCGACCGCGGCTGCCGCAGGTCCGGCACGGCATTCGGCGGATAGAAGGCGCCGGCGTGCGCCGGGTCCGGCAAGTTGCCCAGCAACACCCGCTGCAGCGCCGGGCATCGCCGGTCCAGCGCCCGCAGCATCCGAGTTGCCGCCTCATCGGTAAAATAGGAAAAACTTCCGTAGCACACCGCCTTGGTGATCCCTGCGGAATCAGCGATCTCGGCATGGTCCACCGCATCCGCCACGACATAGCTGTGCGACGGCCCCGCGAAGTGCTCGCGCGCCACGCCGATCAGGTACTCCGAGACATCCACCCCCACCCCCCCGGCGCACCGGTCGAACAAGGGCCGGGACAGCGCGCCGTTGCCGCACGCCAGGTCCAACAGGCGGTCCCCAGCCTCCAGCGCCAGCAGGTCTGCCGCGGCGCCGACGATCATGCCGACCTGCGCCTCCGTTACCGGCTGCCCGTGCACGGTACGGCGAACCTGGCCCCAGAAGTCGTCCCGCGGGCAGGTGCGGGCATGGGTGTCGTAGTCGGTCCAAGTGTCCATCATGCCAGCACCAGCTCGCGAGGGGTAGACGCAGCCTGGCGCGGCAAGGCGGCGCAGACCGCAGCAATGTCCGCCGCCGGCAGGTCCTGCCAGAACGGCAGGCCGATGCAGCGCCGGGCCAAGTCTTCCGTCACCGGCAGGTCCTCGCGCGGGCAGGACCGGTAGGCCGGCTGGGCATGGCAACCGGGACCCCACCAGCGCAGGGTGTTGACCCCCGGCGGAGGCGCCGCGCCGCCGGGCAGCAGCACGCTCAGGGTGGAGGACACCCAGCCCTCGCCCAGGCCCGGCGGCGTTTCCACCCCGTGCAGCCCACGCAGGTAGGCGCGGGTGGCGGCGGACCAGCGGGCGCGGGTGTCGCGCCAGGTGTCCAGCCCGGCCAGGCCGACGGCGGCGGCATACTCGGACAGCTTGGCGTTGAAGCCCGGCATCATTGCCTCCCGCGTGCCGAGGAAGCCGAAGTTGGCCAGGCGGCGCACCCGCTCCAGCAATGCAGGGTCGCGGCAGATCAGGGCGCCGCCCTCGCCGATGCCGAACACCTTGGTCGCGTGCAGGCTGACCGCCAGCGGGCAGGCGCCGGGCCGCATCGGGCCGCCGGCGCGCAGGGTGTCGAAGGCCGCGGCGGCATCCACCACCACGGGCAGGCCGGTG
>CAXTDP010000772.1:0-3091 GCA_964242295.1 uncultured Acetobacteraceae bacterium
GACTACTCCGGCTTCGGCACCATCGCCTCCATCACGATGGCGGTCGAGGACTTCGGCGGGAGCGTGCTGGGACGGCCGATCGAGGTGCTGCGCGGCGACCACCTGAACAAGCCCGACGTGGGCGCCGCCATCGCCCGCGGCTGGTATGACAGCGGCGTCGCCGCCATCTTCGACGTCGGCACCACTTCCGTGGCGCTGCCGGTGCAGACCCTGGCGCGGGAAAAGGACCGGGTGGTGATCTTCACCAGCTCCGCAAGCTCGGACCTGACCGGCAGCGCCTGCTCGCCCAACGGCATCCATTGGGTGTTCAACAACTACTCGCAGGCGCTCGGCGCGGTGAAGGTGCTGAGCGAGCGCGGGGCGAAGACCTGGTACTTCCTGACGATTGACTATGCCTATGGCCGCAACGTCCAGCGCGACACGACGGCGATGATCGAGGCCCGGGGCGGGCGCGTGATCGGCGCCATGCTGCACAGCTTCGACACATCGGACTACTCAAGCTCGCTGCTGGCCGCACAGGCGTCGGGTGCGGATGTCATCGCGCTGGCGACCACCACCTCGCACGCCGCCGCCATCGTGAAGCAGGGCGAAGAGTTCGGCCTGCGCGGCCGGGGCCAGCATTTGGCCCCGCTCAGCCTAACGCTGCTGGACGTGAAGGTGATCGGGTTGGATGCGGGTCAGGGAATGATCGAGACCGCGCCCTATTACTGGGACCAGGACGACGCGACCCGGGCCTTTGCCGAGCGCTACCGCAAACGCACGGGCAAGATGCCGAACATGGTCCAGGCCGGAGCCTATGGCGCGGTGGCCCACTACCTGGGCGCCGTGCGCGACAGCGGCTCGGACGCGGCCGCGCCGGTGATCGCCAAGATGAAGGCCACGCCGATCAACGACTTCATGACCCGCAACGGCAGCATACGCGCCGATGGCCGGGTGATCCGGGACATGTATGTGCTGGAGGTGAAAAGCCCGGCAGACTCCCATGGCGAATGGGACCTGGAGCGGGTGCTCGGCGCCATCCCGGGCAACGAGGCATTCCAGCCCGCCAGCGCCGCCTGCTCGCTGGTCAAGGCATAGCCCGCCGATTAAAGCAGAGAAGGAGGACCGCTGAATGACACCAGGCATCCAGTATGACGCGGTGGTCGTCGGGGCCGGGTTCGCCGGCCTGTATATGATGCACCGTCTGCGCGGGCTGGGGATGTCCGCCATCGGCTTCGAAGCCGGGGAGGACGTGGGCGGCACCTGGTATTGGAACCGCTACCCCGGCGCACGCTGCGACGTGGAAAGCATGCAATATTCCTACGGCTTCGACGACGGCTTGCAGCAGGACTGGCGCTGGAGCGAGGTGTTCGCCGGCCAGCCGGAAATCCTGCGCTACGCCCAGCACGTCGCCGACCGCTTCGACCTGCGGAGCAGCTTCCGCTTCAACACGAGGGTGGCGGCGGCGGCGTTCGATGAGGCAGGGCACCTCTGGACCGTGCGGACCGACGCCGGCGACACTGTGTCCGCCCGGTTCTGCATCATGGCGACGGGCTGCCTGTCGGCAGGCCGGCTGCCGGAGGTGGAGGGGATCGAAACTTTCCACGGCCCGACCTATCATACCGGCATCTGGCCGCACGAGGGGGTGGACTTCACCGGCCAGCGTGTCGGCGTGATCGGCACGGGGTCGTCCGGCATCCAGGCGGTCCCCGTCATAGCGAAGCAGGCGCACACGCTGCACGTCTTCCAGCGCACGCCCAACTTCAGCCTGCCTGCCCGCAACGGACCGATGCCGGGGGAGTTGGAGGCCGCGTGGAAGGCGGAGTATCCGCAACGCCGGGCCAGGGCACGCGCCACCAAGACGGGCACGGTTTACGACTTCGGCGATAGGTCGGCGATGGACGTTCCGGAGGCCGAGCGCGAGCGGGAATACATGTCGCGCTGGCAGCGCGGCGGCATCAACTTCATGGTTGCCTACAACGACATCTCGATCAACGCGGCGTCGAACGAAACGGCGGCCGCCTTCGTCCGCGCCCGCATTCGCGAGCTGGTGCACGACCCGGACACCGCCGAGGCGCTGACCCCGCGCGACTACCCCATCGGCACCAAGCGCATCTGCGTAGACAGTGGCTACTTCGAGACCTTCAACCGTCCGAACGTCACCCTGGTGGACCTACGCCGCTCGCCGCTGGCGGCGATCACCCCGGCGGGCGTGCAGACCGCAAGCGCCGAATATGAACTGGACAGCATCGTGTTCGCCACCGGCTTCGACGCCGTCACCGGCGCGCTGGCGCGCATCGCCATCACCGGGCGAGGCGGCGCGGCGCTGGCGTACAAATGGGCCGTAGGGCCGCGCACCTACCTGGGCCTGATGACGGCGGGCTTCCCCAACCTGTTCCTCATTACCGGGCCGGGCAGCCCTTCGGTGCTGAGCAACATGATCTTCTCTATCGAGCAGCATGTGGAGTGGATCGCCGACTGCCTTGCCCACCTGCGCCGCCGCGGCGCGGAGGCGATCGAGGCGGAGTTGGACGCCGAGGACGCCTGGGTCGCCCACGTCAACGAGGTGGCGCACCGCACTCTCTATCCCCGGGCGGCGTCCTGGTACATGGGCGCCAACGTCCAGGGCAAGCCGCGGGTGTTCATGCCCTATATCGGCGGCGTGGATGCCTATCGGCGCCGGTGCGAGGAGGTCGTGGCCGCGGGCTACGAAGGGTTCCGGGTCGCCATGCCCGCCGCCCGCCAGCTTGCCGCGGCGGGGGAGTAGCGCGATGCACGCCTGGGCCGTGGTCGAGAACGGGGCGCCGCTGCAGCGCATCGAGCGCCCCACGCCGGAGCCAACCGGCACGGAGGTCCTGATCGAGGTGACACACTGCGGCGTCTGCCACTCCGACCTGCACTTCTGGGAAGGCTTCTACGAGCTGGGCGGCGGCAAGCGCATGATGCTCGCGGACCGCGGCGTGACCCTGCCCCGCGCCATCGGCCACGAGATCCTGGGCCGGGTGGCGAAGTTGGGGCCGGAAGCGGAGGGCGTCGCGGTGGGTGACCGACGCATCGTGTATCCCTGGATCGGCTGCGGCACCTGCCGGCGGTGCCGGGCCGGGGAGGACAA
>CAXTDP010000773.1:0-3088 GCA_964242295.1 uncultured Acetobacteraceae bacterium
TCGGCGGGGCAGGGGGGCCATAGGCGCCATCAGGCACCCCGCCCCCGGGCGACAACCGCACGCCCAGGGCGCGCAACGCCGCCGGCACCTGGTCCGGATGCACCTGCAACCGGGATGCCAAGCCGACCGGCATGGCAGAGGCCCGCGCCCGTGTCATGAACGCCAGCTCCGCCGCAACCCGCTCTGCCACGTCCAGGCGCAGCATCACCGGCCCCGCCGGAACCCAGCCCATCGCCGCCGCAAAGCCCCGCGGCCACTCCGACGGAACAGACAGCGACACCAGGCCGGGCGCCGGCACCTGGGGCGTGGGCACCCCGGCCTGCAACGCCCACAGCGCCGCCCGCGTCGCCACGGCCCGAGGCTTCAGCACCGCCGGCAGGAACAGGGCAAAGCGTCCCGCGCGAACGCCCAGCGCCTTGAGCGGGCCTCGCAACGCCGCAGGAATGCTGTCCTCGGTCGCGCCGGGCACGACGCCGCCGGCCTCGATGATGCGGTGCACCGGCCCGCGCAGGGCAGCGTCGCCCTCCGCCGCAGCCTCGGCTGCAAACAGCGGCGCGAGGTCGGCGGCGATCACTTGCGACAGCCAGGCGTGCAGGCGGCGGCGTATCCGCTCGCGGCCGGGGCCGTCCAGATACTCGCTGTCCCGGACCTCGACATGCGGGCGCAGCATCCCGGCACCCGGACGCAGCCGCGCCACCGGCACGCCGTCCCAGGTCACCTTATGGTCCGCAGTCCAAGCCAACGCGGCATCAGGCGCAGCCTCAAGCTCGGCAACGCGCCGCGGCATCCAGTTCAGCAGCGCCCGCCGCGCCGCCCGCAGCACCATCCGGCGTTCCTGCCCCTCGGCCAGCGGGTCCGGCAGGAAGTGGAAGCCACCGACATGACCGACCGGGTGGCCCTCCACCACGACTTCCCCCCGGGCGGTGACGGCGGACAGCAGTTCGTCGCCGTCCTTCTCCTCCAGCCGACGCAACAGGTGGGCGGCGCGGCGGTCCACGAATCGGGTGGTCAGGCGCTCATGCAGGGCGTCGGACAGCAGGTCCTCGGCCTCGCGCGCCCGCGCCTGCCAGGCCGGGGCGTCGCGCACCCAGTCGCTGCGGGCGGCGATGTAGGCCCAGATGCGGACGCCGGACAGCCGCGCCATCAGTGTGTCAATGTCGCCATCGGCCCGGCACAACGCCGCGATGCCGGCCTCCATCCAATCGGTCGGCACCGACCCCTCGGTGACCAGGTGTCCATACACGCGGGCGCACAGGCGTGTGTGCGTGTCGTCGGCCAGCTTGCGGAAGTCCGGGATCTGGCAAGCCTCCCACAGCAGCCGCACCCGGCTGCGCCCGCGCGCCATGCCGAGTATCTCAACCTCGCGGGACAGCGCCTCCAGCGTTTCCAGGTCCGTCGCATCAGGCCCGCGCGCCAGCCCGGCCCGCGGCGGCCCCTGCTGCAAGCTTGCAAGCAGGCCGTCCACGCTGCCGAAATCAAGCTGCGAGTTGCGCCAATAAAGCTGCTCCAGCGGATCGAAGTCGTGGCCCTCCACAGCCCGGACCAGGTCCTCGTCGAGCGGCGGGCACGTCGCCGTGGTGCCGAACGTGCCGTCGCGCATCCCGCGCCCGGCGCGCCCGGCGATCTGCGCCACCTCCGCCGCCGTCAGGCGCCGGGGACGGTGGCCGTCGAACTTCGACAGCCGCGCAAACGCCACGTGGTCCACATCCATGTTGAGCCCCATGCCGATGGCATCGGTCGCAACCAGGAAGTCCACCTCCTTGTTCTGATAAAGCTGCACCTGCGCGTTGCGCGTCCGCGGCGACAGCCGCCCCATCACCACCGCGCAGCCGCCCCGGCGCCGGCGGATCAGCTCGGCGATGGCGTAAACCTCGCCCGCGCTGAAGGCCACGACCGCGCTGCGCGGCGGCAGGCGCACCAGCTTGGCCGGGCCGGCATAGGTCAGTTGCGACAGGCGCGGCCGGGTTTCGATCTCCGCATGCGGCACCAGCCGCTGCAACAGCGGCCGGATGGTCTCGGCACCCAGGAACATGGTCTCCACCAGGCCGCGGGCATACAGCAGGCGCTCGGTGAAGATGTGGCCGCGGTCGGGGTCGGCGCAAAGCTGGATCTCATCCACCGCGACGAACTCGGCCGCACGGTCCAGCGGCATCGCCTCGACGGTGCAGGAATACCACCGGGCGCCCGCGGGAATGATCTTCTCCTCCCCGGTGATTAGCGCGACGTTGCGCACGCCCTTGGCCCTGACCATCCGGTCATAGTTCTCGCGCGCCAGCAGCCGCAGCGGGAACCCAATAATGCCCGAGTGGTGCGCGAGCATGCGCTCGATCGCAAGGTGTGTCTTGCCGGTGTTGGTCGGCCCGAGCACGGCTTTGACCCGGGAGGGGAGTCCCTGCATGGGTGGAATGGTTGGGCCTAAACCGTACGAATGCAAGCCAAAGGCTCAGGCTGCAGCGACATGGTGCCGGTCAACAAACAGTTTTCCCCCTTGCGGCGGCAATGCGGAGGGTTCCAGGGTAGCCCCATATCAAGGGGCGGCTCCGGCATGGTTCGATTCGCGTGTATGACCGTCCACTGACCTGCCTGGCGCCGGAGGGCGCGCCGGCCCTGCCGCTCTGGTCGGTCCGCCCGGATGGATTGGCATCGGCGCTGGCGGCGCTGCCTGCCCCTGCCGCAGCCTTTCTGACCGCATCCGGCTTCACCGGCGCGTCCGGGCAGTTCCTGCTGGTTCCCGGCGGCGACGGTCTCATGGGCGCCGTGCTCGGACTAGGCACGGACCGCTCGCCGTGGCCGCATGGCGCGTTGCCGATGGCTCTGCCCGAGGGCACCGCATGGGCCTTGCAGCCCGGCGACTTCAACCGGGACAGCGCCGTGCTGGGCTTCTGCCTGGGAGCCTATCAATACGCCGCCTACAGCCAGCCGAAGCGCGGCCCGGCGCTGCTGGCCGGCGCCGCGGACCACTCCGACGCCTTGCGCGCCGCCCGTGCTGCCTGGATGGCGCGCGACCTGATCAATGCCCCGGCCAATGCGCTCGGCCCGGCCGAACTCGCGGTCGCTACCCTGGACCTCGGGCGGGCGTTCGGCGCCG
>CAXTDP010000774.1:0-3083 GCA_964242295.1 uncultured Acetobacteraceae bacterium
CAAAAATCGCCGATGCCGACACCCCACAGCAGGCGGCAGCTTCGCTGTCCCGGGCCGAAGCGGCGGCGGTGCTGGGCAACGCCGAGGGGCTTCATGCCCTGGAAAGCCTGGCCGGGTGATGCCGGCGCAACCGATAGGGATGGCGATGTCCGTTCGAAGCTGGGCCTGGCCCGTCCTGCTGGCCGGAGCGTTGGCCGCGCTCCCCGCTGGTGCGGCGGAGCGGCCCGGCGCCGGATGCGGCGCCCCGTTCAAGGTCGCGCTCGATGTCGGCCACACCCTGTCCCAACCCGGCGCGACCAGCGCAACGGGGGTGACGGAGTTTGCCTACAACCAGCGCCTGGCCTTGGCGGTGGCCGACGCCCTGCGCCGCGGCGGCATCGCCACCGTGCTGATCGGCGAGGATGGCGGGCCGATGCCGCTGCTGAACCGGCCCCGGCTGGCGCTGGCGGCCGGGGCATCGCTGTTCCTGTCGCTACACCACGATTCCGTGCAGCCGCAGTATCTGTCCACCTGGATGGCGGGCGGCCAGGCACGGCCATACAGCGACAGGTTCCACGGCTACGCGGTGTTCGTGTCGGACGCCAACCCGCGCCGGGCCGACAGCCTGCGCCTGGCGACGCTGCTGGGCAGCCAGATGCGCGCTGCTGGTTTCTCCCCGTCGCTGTATCATTCCGAGCCGATCCCGGGCGAGGGACGGCCGCTGGTGGATGCGGCGCTCGGCATCCTGCGCTTTGACGGGTTGGCGGTGCTGCGGACGGCAGCCATCCCGGCGGTGCTGCTGGAGGGCGGAGTGATCGTGAACCGTGAGGAGGAGGCGGCGATCCGGCAGCCCGCCACGCTGGACCGGATGGCTGGGGCGATTGCCGGGGCCGTGCGGCGCTACTGCGGCGGGGCGGCTGCTACGGCGATGTAGCCAGGCCAAGCATCCCGGGTCTTGATCGGCAAGCGGCCGAGGACGGCGTGGGGCGGATAGGCGCCAGCGCCGCCCGCCGACCCGCAGTGCCTCAATCCGGCGGGAGGCGCTGCGCTTTCCCGCCCTACATGCGGATGAGGGACGGCAGGCCGGAACCTTGCCGCCCCTCTACTCCTGCGCCGCCAGCCGCGCCGCCTGGTCCTCCGCCGTCAGCCGGTCCACGATGTCGTCCAGGTCGCCCTGCATCACCTGGTCTATCTTGTGCAGCGTCAGGTTCACCCGATGGTCCGACACCCGGCCCTGCGGGAAGTTGTAGGTGCGGATGCGTTCGCTGCGGTCGCCGGTGCCGACCTGGCCCTTGCGGTCGGCGGCGCGCGTTTCGGCCAGGCTGCTGCGCTGCGCCTCGTACAGCTTGGCGCGCAGGATCTTCATCGCCTTGGCGCGGTTCTTGTGCTGGCTGCGCTCCTCCTGCATCGCCACCACGACGCCGGTAGGAATGTGGGTGATGCGGACGGCGGACTCCGTCTTGTTGACGTGCTGGCCGCCGGCACCCGACGCCCGGTAAACGTCTATGCGCAGGTCGCCTTCGTTGATGTCCACATCCACCTCCTCCGCCTCCGGCAGCACGGCGACCGTCACCGTCGAGGTATGGATACGGCCCTGGCTTTCCGTCGCGGGCACGCGCTGGACGCGGTGGACGCCGGATTCATACTTCAGGCGGGCGAACACGTTGCGGCCGGTGATCTCCGCCACGCCCTCCTTGATGCCGCCCAGGCCGGTGTCGGCGTATTCCAGCACCTCCACCTTCCAGCCATGCGATTCCGCATACTTCTGATACATCTGGAACAACTCGGCGGCGAACAGCCCGGCTTCGTCGCCGCCGGCCGCCGGGCGAATTTCCAGGATGGCGCTGCGGGCGTCGGCCTCGTCCTTGGGCAGCAGGGCCAGGCGGATCTCGTGGCGCAGGGCGGGCAGGCGGTCCTTCAGCTCATAGAGTTCGGCCTCGGCCAGGTCCTTCATCTCGGGGTCCGAGACCATCGCCTCCGCATCGGCCTGGGCGCGCTCGGCGGCGCGCAGCTCATCAATACGCTCAACGATGGGAGTCAGCTCGGACAGCTCCTTGCTGGCGCGCGAGAACGCGTCGCCGCCCATCCCCTCGCCAAGCTGCGACGTCAGTTCCGCGGCGCGGCTGACGATGCGGTCGAGCTTGTAGTCCAGGCTGCCGCTCATGCGAGCCGCCCGGCCAGGTCCGCCAGGGCGACCTCGGTTTGCGCGCCGGTCGCCAGGTCCTTCACCTGCGCCACGCCGCGGGCCAGCTCGGCGTCGCCGATGATGACGGCGGCACGGGCGCCGATGCGGTTGGCGCGCTCCATCCGGCGCTTCATGTTGCCCTTGTAGCTCATCTCGGCCCGGACCCCAGCCCGGCGCAGCATCTGCAGGGCTTCCAGCGCCGCCGCTTCCTGGGCCTCGCCCAGCGGGATCACCACCACGGCATGCCTCACATCGGGGGCAGCCGGCATCAGCATGGCCAGGCGCTCGATGCCGGCGGCCCAGCCCACGGCGGGGACGGCCGGGCCGCCCATCTGCGCGACCAGGCCATCATAGCGCCCGCCGGCCATGACGGTGCCCTGCGCGCCCAGGCGGTCCGTCACAAACTCGAACGCAGTGTGGTTGTAGTAGTCCAGGCCGCGGACGATGCGCGGGTTCTCGCGGAACGGCACGCCGAGCCGGGTCAGGTGGCCCTGCAGGGCGTCGTAGAACACCGCGGCTTCCGGCGTCAGCACTGCCTGGATGGTCGGGGCATCCGCCACCAGGGCACGGTCGGCGGCCTCCTTGCTATCGAGGATGCGAAGCGGGTTGCGCTCCAGCCGGTCCAGGCTTTCCGGGGATAGCGCATCGCGGTGCCGGCTGAAATGCGCCACCAGAGCCTCGCGGTAGGCGCGGCGGCTGTCGGCGTCGCCTAGGGTGTTCAGCTCCAGCACGGTGCCGTCCGCGACGCCCAGATCCTGCAGGATGTGCCAGCCGAGCGCGATCACCTCCGCATCGGCCAGCGGTTCCGCCGGGCCGATCAGCTCGGCGCCGATCTGGTGGAATTGGCGGTAGCGCCCCTTCTGTGGCCGCTCGTAGCGGAACATCGGCCCGGCGTAGAACACCTTCTGCGGCAGCGACT
>CAXTDP010000775.1:0-3069 GCA_964242295.1 uncultured Acetobacteraceae bacterium
TCGCCGCGTGAGCGCCGTCGAAATGGGGCCACTTCTTCCGGCGAGGTGTACTAGCTCCCGTCAGTCCAGCAGGTGCCTGCGTCCGCGGCCGTCGCCATCACCGCGGGCCGTCCACAAGGAGGCAGGCTGCCCGGCGGTCACGCCGCTGCAGCGCCGGCGCCATACTGCGCGTCGGTCACCTTCTCCATCCACTCGACGGCCTTGCCGTCCAGCACCTCGGCAATGGCGACGTGGGTCATCGCGCACTGGGGTGCGGCGCCGTGCCAGTGCTTCTCGCCGGGGGCGAACCAAACGATGTCGCCGGGGCGTATCTCTTCCACCGGCCCACCCTCCCGCTGCGCCCGGCCAAGCCCGGCGATGACGAGCAGCGTCTGGCCCAGCGGATGCGTGTGCCACGCGGTGCGCGCGCCCGGCTCGAACGTGACGGTGGCGCCGCCAACCCGCGCGTCGCCGCTGCCTTGGAACCGCGCATCAATCCGAACCGTGCCGGTGAAGTAGTCTTCCGGCCCCTTGGCCGAGGGCTGCGAGCCGCTGCGCTTGATGTTCATGGTCGCCTCCGTCCGCTGTTGGCGGACAAGGTGGGCGCGGCCTCCACGCTGGACTAGGTGCTGGAAGTTGCATGGACCTATGTCTAGGCTTCACGAATGCGCCGTGAAGAACTGGTTGACCTTAACGCCTTCGCGACGGTCGCGGAGGAGGAAAGCTTCACCCGCGCGGCGGCTCGGCTCGGCACCTCGCAGTCGGCGCTCAGCCACACCGTCCGGCGGCTGGAAACCCGGCTGGGCGTCCGCCTGCTGACCCGCACCACGCGGCGCGTCGCCCCGACCCAGGCGGGCGAGCGGCTCCTGAAGACCCTTGGCCCGGCGTTCGACACCATCGCCGCCGAACTAGCCTCCCTCAGCGAACTGCGCGAAAAGCCGGCCGGCACCATACGCGTCACCACGTCCGAGCACGCGGCGCACAGCGTCTTGTGGCCCGCACTGGAAAAGCTGCTGCCGGACTATCCCGACATCCGCGTCGAGATGTCGGTCAACTCCGGCTTGACCGACATCGTCGCCGAACGCTTTGACGCCGGGATACGTCTCGGAGAGGCGGTCGCCAAGGACATGGTTGCGGTGCGCATCGGGCCTGACCTGCGGCTGGCGGTGGTGGGCGCACCCTCCTACTTCGCCAGGCGGCCGCGGCCGCGTATCCCGCAGGACCTGGCCGAGCACCAGTGCATCAACCTGCGCCTGCCCACCTTGGGCGGCCTTTATGCCTGGGAGCTGGAAAAGGATGGCCGCGAGCTGAGGGTGCGGGTGGACGGCCAGTTGGCGTTCAACAATGTGCCCATGGTCCTGCGCGCCGCGACGGCCGGGTTCGGCCTGGCCTGCGTGCTGGAGGATTACGTGGCCGCCCCCGTCGCCGAGGGCAGCCTCGTCCGCGTGCTGGAAGATTGGTGCCCGCCGTTCGCCGGCTATCACCTTTACTATCCGAGCCGCCGCCAGCCCTCGGCAGCGTTCGCGCTGCTGGTAGATGCGCTGCGCTACCGGCAGTGAGGACCGGTTTCGCCTTACCCGGCCCAGTCCCAGCGGGCGTGAGCCAGATCGGGCTGGTAAGCGCGAGCCAGCCTGCGGATGGATGCAGGCCGCGGCAGTCAGGCCGCGCCCACCAGATCCCCGATCACCACCACCGGCGCCTTGTTGCTGAAGTTGGGCACGTCGCCGAACACCGGGCCGCCCTCGGCCGCCACGGCGGCCTTGAACTGCTCGGCGGTGTCGAACTCCAGGTTGGCGATGATGCTGTAAAGGGGCTTCTCGCCTGTGGGCGTGCCGACGGCCTTGAGCACCCGCCATCCCTTGATGCCGAACGGTTTGAACTTCTCGTCCACCAGCGGCATGTGCTTGGCCATGTAGTAGTCGAGGTCAAAGGTCGCATCGTCAACATTCTCATACATCACGGTGATCGTGGTCGGCATGGCGCGCTCCGGGCGGTTGGTTTCCGATTGCAAGAGCCAGGAGCAAGGCTTGTGCCAAGTGACGCCCACCGCAAGCGGAAGCCCCCTGTGTGCAGCGGCGCGCAATGGGGCCATGGCAGATGCACGGTCAAAGATCGCTTCCATGCCCACCCGCAACCCGTCGCCCCGTGCAGTCAGCGTGGGCACGGGCCCGATGAGTATGCTCCCGGTCGCAGCCCTTATGCGCCCATGTGCAGTGATTGTGGGCAGGCCCCCTCAGACCCGCTGCAACGATCTCGGGCATACCCGGCCGATGATCGCGATCCCACGCGTCGTTGCCCGCGGTTCGCTACAGTTAGGGACGGTGTCCGGCGAAGCGGCTGGCGCAAGCATGCCTGACCGCTTTTGGAACTGGCCGTTGGGCGTCCGCCCTCGCAGGCCGCAGGCGGCTCGGCACTTCGCCACCTGGACGGCACGCCTGCTCAGGGCATGCCTGCTCAGGGAATGATGCCCGCCTTGCGCAAACGGGCGAACAGGTCGAAGAACGAGTCGTCGGTGGCCTGGTAGTCGAGGAAGCCGAGCTTGCGGCTTTTGCTCATATCGGTGACCACCTCGATGGGCCGCCCCAGGTCGGCGTCGGTGTGCCAGGCCGAGGCCAGCCGGCTCAGGTCCGGCTCGGCCAGGCCGTGCTTGCGGGCGATCTCCGCCCACAACGGGGCCGCGCCGGCAAGCTGCTGCTCCAGCGGCGTGCCCTGCCCGGGGAACGGGGCCGGCTCCAGTTGGAACCAGCGGGCCAGGCGGCCCCACATCCAGTTCCAGCGGAAGATGTCGCCGTTGACGACGTTGAACGCCTGGTCACGGGCCGCCGGGGTGATGGCGGCCCATTCCAGGTGGCGCGCCAGCAGCCGCGCATCCGTCATGTCCGTCAGCCCGTTCCATTGCATGGCCGAACCGGGGAACAGGAACGGGCGCCCGGTTTCGCGGCAGATCGTGGCGTAGGCCGCGAGGGTCACGCCCATGTTCATGGCGTTGCCGACGGCGTAGCCGATGATGGTGTGAGGGCGATGGACGCTCCAGCCGAAGCCGTCGCGCGCCGCGGCGGCGAACACCTCGTCCTCCTGGGCGTAGTAGAA
>CAXTDP010000776.1:0-3060 GCA_964242295.1 uncultured Acetobacteraceae bacterium
CGGGCCATGGAAGAATGCCTCGACAACCAGGTCGACATGGGAGCGCAGATTCTTCCGTTTGCACCCCGCTGAGCAGAGCTATGGCACGGTCAGTGTGTATCAGTATGGATGTGGGGGCCCAGGGAGCGTTGACTTTTCAATGTCGTGTCGCGCTGATCAGCGCCGAAACTCACCGCTGATCGACATTCAGCGCGAATGTTGGACAATCTCCAATCTGTAGGGTTACCGGCAACCGCAAAGGCGGGCCTGAAGGCCACTGGACCCAGGAAAGCGGGGCGGGCAAGTGAGGTTACGGCTTCGGCCCGGTCATCTCTTCGGCGCGCACCCACTGGTCGAACTGCTCTCCTGTGACATGGCCCAGCTTCAGTGCCGCCTCGCGCAGGGTCGTGTTGTCGCGGTATGCGGCCATGGCAATCTTGGCCGACTTCTCGTAGCCGATATGCGGGTTCAGGGCAGTGACCAGCATGAGTGAGCTGTCCAGGTGCTCGCGGATGCGCGCCTCGTTCGGCTCGATGCCGCGGGCGCAGTGCTCGTCGAAGGCGCGGCAGGCGTCGGCGATCAGCTCGGCCGACTCCAGCACGTTGTGCACCATCACCGGCTTGTAGACGTTGAGCTGGAAGTTGCCCTGGCTTCCCGCAAAGGCGACGGCCGCGTCGTTGCCGTAGACCTGCACGGCAACCATGGTCATCGCCTCGCTCTGCGTCGGGTTGACCTTGCCGGGCATGATGGACGAGCCAGGTTCGTTCTCCGGGATCCGCAACTCGGCGAAGCCCGCGCGTGGGCCGCAGGCATACCAGCGCACGTCGTTGGCGACCTTCATCAGAACGCCCGCGAGCGTGCGCAGCGCGGCGCTGGCGTTCACCAAGTCGTCGTGAGCGGAAAGCGCCGCGAACTTGTTCGGCGCGGAAACAAAGGGCCTTCCCGTTTCCTTTGCAATCCAACGGGCGGCGGCGTCCCCGAAGCGTGGGTCGGCGTTCAGCCCGGTGCCCACCGCCGTGCCGCCGATCGCCAGGCGGTAGAGGCCTGCCAGCGCGTGCTCAAGCGTTGCAACGGCGTCGTCCAGCTGCGCGACCCATCCACCAATCACCTGCCCCAGCGTCACCGGCGTCGCGTCCTGCAGGTGCGTGCGGCCGACCATGACCACGCTCCCGAACTGACGGGCCTTGTCGTCCAGCGTGTTGCGCAGCAGGCGCACGGCGGGGACGGTGACGTCGGACAGCACCTCCACCGCGGCGATGTGCATGGCGGTCGGGAAGGTGTCGTTCGACGACTGGCTGTGGTTCACGTCGTCGTTGGGATGCACCGGCGTCTTCGAGCCGAGCTGGCCGCCCATGATCTGGATCGCCCGGTTGGCGATCACCTCGTTGGCGTTCATGTTGGTCTGAGTGCCGGATCCCGTTTGGAACACGACCAAGGGGAACTCGGCATCCCACCGGCCATCGACCACCTCTTGTGCCGCGCGCACAATCAGGTCGGCCTTCTCCCGCGGTAGCTGGCCAAGTTCCGCGTTGGCCAGCGCCGCGGCCTTCTTCAGGATGCCCAGAGCGCGGATCATCGGCCGTCCGAAGCGGAAACGCTCGACGCCGATGGGGAAGTTCACGCGGGACCGCTGCGTCTGGGCGCCCCAGAGGCGGTCAGCGGAGACTTGGACCTCGCCCATAGAATCCGTTTCGGTCCGGAAGCTTACGTCCGGCCGGCTCTCGTCCACCATCCTGTCCTCCGCTTAGGGTCAAGCCGGCCGGAACACCCAGCTGGCGTTCCCGACCGGATGCCGCAGCCCAACGTGCTCCGTTGCACAACGTCCGGTGCAGGCCACCGGTTCTCGGCAGCCATGCTCGACCCAGCGGGCGCGTTCGTCGGCAAACCGAAGGACTGAAAGCCGGACTGCAGAGGATGGAGTAGATCCGCTCCAACAGCCACTTCGCCTCATCTGGACAGACCGGCCATGCCATACAGGCGATGGATGCCGCAACTCGCGGAGACAGCCGTCCATCTTACTCCGGTGTTGCCGAACTGGTAGGAACACCGCCTGGCGGGCGGCTCATGCTACCCCAGTGAGCGGAGCAAGCAATGGCGGAGAACAGGACGCACGAAGCCCTGGTGGGCGAGCAGTTCGGGGCGCGTGCGGCAGCCTACTTGGGCAGTGCCGTGCATGCGCATGGCGCCGACCTGGAAGCCCTGACCGCTCTCGTGCGCGGGCAGCCTGGGGCTCGCGTGCTGGACCTTGGCTGCGGTGCCGGCCACGTCAGCTTCGCCGCGGCCCCCCACGTCGGCGAGGTCGTCGCCTGCGATCTGTCGGCGGAGATGCTGGACACCGTGGCCCGGGCTGCGTCTGAGCGTGGCTTGGGCAACGTGCGGACGGAGTGGGGCAGGGCGGAGCAGTTGCCGTTTGAGGACGCGAGCTTCGATGCCGTGCTCAGCCGTTACAGCGCCCACCACTGGCGCGACCTGGATGCCGGGCTGCGCGAGGCGGCGCGCGTGCTCAGGCCGGCCGGCCTGGCCGGCTTCGTGGACGCGATCTCTCCCGGGCCGCCGCTGCTCGACACCCACCTGCAAGCGGTCGAGGTGCTGCGCGATCCATCGCACGTGCGCGACTACGCGCGGGCGGAGTGGGAAGCGGCGCTCGCCCGCGCGGGCCTACTTCCCGGCCCCACGACCCCGTTCCGTGTACGCATGGACTTCGTGGTGTGGGTGGAGCGGATGCGCACACCGCCCGTCCAGATCGAGGCCATCCGCGCGCTCCAGGGCGCCGCGTCGGCGAACGTGGCGGAGCACTTCGGCATCGGCCCCGATGGCAGCTTCGATCTCGGTGTCGCGCTGTTCCAGGCCGCCAAGCCGGCTCCCTGAGTATTCCAGCGGTGCATCATGACGGGCACTGCGGCCTTGGTCCTGCCAGTCTTCGCCGTCATCGCGACGGACTGGCTGGCTGGCGTCCTCGGCTAATCGACGAGCATGTGCGGAAAACCCTCAATCCGGGGTTGCCGCACAGTGCAGCAATCCGACAGGGTGTGAACCGGCTCGCAACCGTGACCCCGCCCAAACTTCTACCTAGCGCATTGA